>CAZJGM010000025.1:0-21910 GCA_964545675.1 uncultured Lachnospiraceae bacterium
CCCCGACAAAAAGCCGCTCAAATGGTTATTGCACTTGGTGCAGATGTTGCCTCTCAGGTTTATAAATATTTAGAGGAAGAGGAAATTGAATTTCTGACCTATGAGATTACTAGGCAAGAAAGTATTCCGCCGGAGGTGACCGATAGTGTTGTTGATGAATTTTATGGTCTTTGTGTGGCCCAAAAGGTCTACATTGAAGGTGGGGTGACTTATGCCAAAAATGTCCTCGAAAAAGCCTTTGGTGTCCAACAGGGCAATGCCTTGCTCGAACGGGTTACCAAGACCCTCCGAACCAAGGCCTTTGAATTTATCAGAAAAGCAGATTATAAAAATTTAATGAATATGATCGTTAACGAACATCCTCAAACGATTGCCTTGGTTCTTTCCTATGCCCGGGCCGACCAAGCCTCAGCCGTCATAGCCGAATTGCCAAAAACAATCCGGGTTGAGGTGGTTGAGCGCATTGCCCGAATGGATCGGACCTCGCCGGAAATTATTAGGCAAATTGAAATAATTTTAGAGCGGAAATTTGAATCCGTTGTTTCCTTTGATTTATTGGAAGTTGGCGGGATTAATTACATAGCTGAAATTATGAATAATATTGATCGTGGAACTGAAAAATATATCTTTGATGAGTTAAGTAAAACCGATGCGAAATTATCGGAAGAAATCAGGAAGCGGATGTTTGTCTTTGAAGATATTGTTATTCTTGATTCCATGTCGATTCAACGTTTCTTACAAGAAATCGATACAAAAGATATGGCCATTGCCCTTAAAGGGTCCAATAAAGGGGTCATGGATATTATTTTTGAAAATATGTCACAACGAATGGGCGAAACCGTTAAGAGTGAAATGGAATATCTCCATAATGTTCGGGTTCGCGATGTTGAAGAAGCCCAGCAGAAAATTGTTTCAGCGATCAGACGTTTAGAAGAAGAAGGCGAGATTGTTACGTCAAAAGGCGGAAAGGACGAAATCATTGTCTAGAATTGTAAAAGCAAAATGGGTGGTCCATAGGTCGGATACCAACAACAAACACTCCCGTCAAGAAAAGCCAAGTCAAGCTGATCATCAGGAAATTGAAGACACCGATGAAGATGCTATAATTGCAAATAATGCAGAAGATCAGATCGATCACCAGCTTGCTGCCATTCGGGTGGCCAATGATTTGATGAAAAGTACCCTTCGTTCGAGCCGGGAGATCTTGGAAAAATCCCAAGAAAATGGCTTTGACCAAGGCTATGATGACGGCTATCAAGTTGGTTATGAAACCGGTTTTCAAGAGGGCCTAGCCAAGGGGAAAAAACAAGCTGACCAAGAAGCCGAGACCAAGTTTGACGAGATAAGGATCTTGGCTCAAACAATTGAAAATGAACGGGACCAAGCTGTTTTTCAACGAGAAGATGAAATCATTAGCTTTGCCATGGAAATTGCTAAAAAAATCATGCGCTATGAAATAAAAAAAGATGAAGCTGTTTTTGCCCAAATTTTCCATGAAGTCATTCATAAGGATGATGAGGGGGTAAAAATTTATCTCTCCGAACATCAAAAAACCCTTGATTTATGCCTGCAAAAGTCAACCATTGAAACGATAAAAAAATTGTCTAAAAAAATGAAAATTGTCTTATTAAAAGAAGATGATAAAATCGTCGTTGAGACCGATCAAGCAGTGATTGATATGGCTGTTCCTGTTCAACTTGGACAAATTAAGAAAGCGATTGAGGATAGTTAAGTAGGGGGGACCTTGTGGATATTCAAAAAACAATCAGTATTATTCAACGAGCAGAAAGTTTTCGCTATTATGGGAAAATTGAAAAAGTAGTGGGAATGATGATTGAATCGATTGGCCCCGATTGCCGAATTGGGGATTTGTGTAAAATATTTAATCAAGAAGCAGAAACCTATATATTAGCCGAAGTGGTTGGTTTTCGGGGCAACAAGGTACTGCTGATGCCCTATGAAGAACCAGAAGGCATCTCTTATGGAAATATTGTCGAACCAACCGGCGATTCCTTAAAAATTGGGGTATCAGAAGCGATGATTGGCCGGGTTATTAATGCCATGGGTCAACCGATTGATGACCATGGGCCGATTGCCGAGTGTCAAGATTATGCCATTCAAAGCTCGACATCAAACCCTTTATCAAGACCAGTGATTGAAGAGATCCTGGAATTTGGGGTAAAAGCTATCGATGGTCTATTAACCATTGGCAAGGGCCAGAGGATGGGGATCTTTGCCGGTAGTGGGGTAGGAAAAAGCACCCTGATGGGGATGATTGCTAGAAATGTCAAGGCCCATGTTAATGTCATTGCCTTAGTTGGTGAGAGAGGCCGGGAAGTCCGCCAATTTTTAGAAAATGATTTAGGTGAGGAAGGTTTAGCCCGGTCGGTTTTGGTCGTAGCGACCTCCGATCAACCACCCATGCAACGGATGAAGTGTGCCCTGACGGCAACGACCATCGCTGAGTTTTTCAAAGACCAGGGCAAGGATGTTTTGTTGATGATGGATTCCCTAACCCGTTTTGCCATGGCCCAGCGAGAAATTGGCCTAGCCACTGGCGAACCACCGGTGGCCAGGGGCTATACCCCCTCCATTTATGCCATGATGCCTAAGCTACTGGAGCGATCAGGTAATTTTGAAAACGGTTCAATTACAGGTATATATACGGTTTTAGTGGAAGGGGACGATATGAACGAGCCGGTCGCCGATACAGTCCGGGGGATTATTGACGGCCATATTGTTTTATCAAGAAAGATTGCTGCTAGAAACCATTATCCGGCTATTGATGTCCTTAATTCGGTCAGTCGAATTATGACCAATATCGTCGAAACCGACCATCGGGATGCGGCATCAAAGGTCCGTAATTTGATGTCAATCTATGACACTAATTATGATTTAGTTAGTATTGGGGCCTATAAAAAGGGGTCGAATCCAGCCCTTGATGTGGCCATTAGTAAAATTGATGGGATTAATAAATTTTTGCAACAAGGGATTGAGGAAAAAAGTCCCTATGACCAAAGTCTTGACATGATGGAAAAAGCAGTCTTATGAAAAAGTTTAAATTTCATCTGGGAAAATTATTAGATTACAAGGAACAGAATTTAGATAATGAGCGAATGGTTCTGGCTGAGTTAAATAAAGAATTAGACCAGTGCCAAAAACATTTAATGATCCTTCAAAATAAACTATTGCAAAAAAGAAGCGACTATGAAACGGCTCTTTTAGGGGTGATTGCCCCCTTAACCTGCCAGATGCATCTTTATTATATTGAAGCCGTCAAAGAAGAAATTAAAAGAGCTGAAGAAGAACTTTCGACGATTAGAGAAAAGGTTGAAAATCAAATAGAAGTGGTTAAAAATTTAAAATTAGAAAGCCGATCGCTTGAACTTATTAAAGAAAAACAATACCAAGAACACAAGGAAGAAGAAAACCGTGAAAATGAAAAAATAATGGAAGAATTTGTGACCACATCCAATCAAATGAAAAAAATTTCAAAAAATGATTAGGTCAAATTTTCTTTATTGGCTGATGAATGGTATAATGATATAAGGAATAAAATGTTGTGAGAGGTGAAGAGATGACTTATGATACAGTAATTATTGGAGCTGGACCAGCCGGTCTAGCAGCTGGACTTTACGCTGGAAGAGGAACATTAAAGACTCTAATTCTTGAGCAGGGTGGTGTTGGTGGACAGATTGCCACCTCGTGGGATATTGAAAATTATCCTGGGGCAGCAGCAAAAATGACCGGTCCTGAATTAACCGAACGGATGCGTGAACAATGCGTCGAGTTTGGGGTTGACTTTAAAGTTGGTGTGATGTTGGATTTTGAAAAAAAAGACGACTGGATTTTTATCACAACCGATAAAGAACAGATTAAAAGCCAAACCCTTATTTTAGCAACCGGTGCCACCCCTCGAATGATCGGATGTAAGGGCGAAGAAGAACTAAGGGGCCAAGGCGTCTCTTATTGCGCAACGTGTGATGCCAGTTTTTTCAAGCACTTGAATGTGGCAGTAGTCGGCGGTGGGGATACGGCTCTAGAAGATGCCTTGCTACTAGCCAAGTACGCCAAGACCGTAACCATTATTCACAGGCGCCAAGGTCTTCGAGCTGCCAAAGTCTTACAAAACCGGGTCAAGGCCAATGAAAAGATATCCTTCTTACTCGATTCGGTAGTCGAAGAAATTAAAGGGACAAACTTTGTTGAGGCAATGGTTGTCCGCAATGTCAAGACCAATGAGCTGACCGAGTTGCCGATTGATGGAATCTTTGTTTTAGTCGGCTTAAACCCCAATACCAAGGGCTTTGAAAAACACCTAAAACTTAATGAAAAAGGTTATATTATAACAAGTGATGATATGAAAACGGAAATACCGGGTGTCTTTGCCGCTGGTGATTTACGGCAGAAACCACTTCGGCAAGTGGTCACAGCGACTTCAGATGGGGCCATTGCAGCCGTTTCTGCTAGTAAATTTATTGAAGAACGCCTTTCAAAAAAATAGTAAGGCACCTAAAGATACTGGATTGAGACTGGAGAAATCCGGTCTTTTCTGCTTAAGGGAAGCTTAAAGAAAAATTATAGGTAGTCAAATGAAAATAGATTTAAAGATCGGCCAAAGTCAAAAATTAATTATGACCCAAGAGATGCGTCAAGCCATAGAGATTCTTCAGTTAACGGCTGCCGAGCTAAATGCTCTGATTGATCAGGAAGTGCTTGAAAATCCGGTCCTTGAATTCCATGAAAACCCCATTAAAGGAGAGGTCCTAAAAGACGACCAGAAGACGGAAGAAAAAGAACAGATCCAATGGGATGATTATTTTCGCCATGCTGAAACCATGAGCCGAGGAAAACAACAAGTTAATCAAAGAGACGACCAAAATGAATTTAGCTTTGAAAACTTTTCATATCGGGAAAACACCCTCCATGATTACCTTCATTTTCAATTTAGTCTTCTTTCGGAGAAATTAAGTCAGCGACAAGGCTTAATCGGCCATTATTTAATTGATTGCATTGATGATAATGGCTATTTAATTATTGATTTAGCCTATGTTTTAAAAACCTTGGAAATTAGCCAAGAGCTTTTTGAAGAAGTGATTGCCATTATTCAATCGATGGATCCAGAAGGAGTGGGGGCCAGAAGCATCGAAGAATGTTTGACCATTCAATTGGTCAACCGGGGTTATCAAAAAGAGTCGGCCTATCTTAAAGTTGTTAATAGCTGTTTAAAGGACCTTGCCAACCACCAGTACCAGAAAATTTCTCAAAAAACAGGTCTGAGTCGCCAGGAAATTTATGAATTTAGAAATGTTATTCGGACCCTTGAGCCCAAGCCAGGGCGGGAATTTTCATCCTGTGAGACGGCTTCCTATGTAATTCCAGATGGGACCATTAAAATTATTAATAAGGAATTGGTGGTTGAAATTAATCCGGTTTCAGCACCGAAACTCCACCTTAACCACTATTATCAAAATCTTTTGAAGCAAGGTGATCAAAATAAGGAAGCAAAGGCCTATTTAGAGAAAAAAATGAATGGGGCGGTTTTTTTAATCAAGAGTATTGAACAACGGCGAGAAACCATTAAAAGAGTAATCCAAGCCATTGCCCACCACCAAGAGGATTTCTTTTTTCAAGGTAAAAAAGGGTTAAAAAGCTTAACCTTAAAAGAAATTGCTGATGAAATTGATATGCATGAATCAACCGTTAGTCGGGCTATTCGGGGGAAATTTGTCCAAACTCCTAAAGGAACCCTAGCCCTTAAATTCTTTTTTAAGCGGGGCTTTAGTGATGGTGAGGAGGAACGTTCCTCAGAGGTGATTAAAAACCATATCCGGCAATTACTTGATGGCGAAGACAAAAAAAAGCCCCTTAGCGATCAAAAAATCGTTGATGATTTAAAGAAAAAAAATCTTTTTGTTGCCCGGCGTACGATTGCAAAATACCGAGAGGCAATGGGAATTGAGTCTTCTTCAAAACGAAAAGAATATTCCCTTGAATAAAAGAATTGTTTTAATTTTACACTTGTTATTTAAAATAAAGTGAGATATAATGTTTTTGTCCCAGTGGGACAAAAATGAACGCAATCAGCCGAAGAAAGGGTCTAGGATGTCGAGTCAAATTAAAATCAGTCAAGATGTGATTGACTTGCAACAATTAGTTGCTCCCGAAATCAATCAAATCATTGAAATGCGTTATAATATTTTGGCGACCATCAGCAGCGAAGAGCCCATCGGACGGCGGAATTTAGCCTATGTTCTTGATTTGAGCGAGCGACAGATTCGCAATGAAATTGATTTTTTACAATCACAAAAACTGATTATTGTCGAACGCCAAGGTGTCGTCATCACCGATGCTGGAAAAGAAATATTAATCAAATTAAGAAATTTGCTCTATACCTATAATAATTTAGAGCAGCTAGAAAAAGAATTGATGAATCAATTAGGGCTAAAAAAAGTGATTATTTCTCCCGGCGATATGAATATGAATTTTGAAGTCCTTAATTTTATGGGACGTTCTGGGGCTAAATATGTTCTGTCAGTAATGAAATACAAAGATATTATTGCTTTAACTGGCGGGAATTGTACGGCTGCTCTAGCTGATGAAATGCGCGAAGCCTTTTATCCGGATGTCTATGTGATCCCGGCTAGAGGGGGGATTGGAAGAAGCCATTCCACGCAGGCTAATAATATTGTCGCTGAACTGGGTTTAAAACTCCACTCCAATTATGAACTGCTTCATTTACCGGATAACATTGACCAACGATTACTTAATGCTTTAAAAGATTATCCGGAGATAAAACGGGTATTTAATAAGATGGAGGAGATTGACATTTTTATTTTTGGGCTAGGACGGGCCGATGTCCTAGCGGATTGGCGAAATATGCCTTTGGCCGCCAAGAAAAAAATTATGGAAAAAGGAGCTGTTGGTGAAGCCTTTGGTCATTATTTTAATATTGATGGAGAGGTTGTATCGCCATCGAGTACCATTGGTGTTAGCATTGAAAACTTTAAGAAAATTCCTCATGCAATTGCCATTGCTGGGGGCACAAACAAAGCGGAGGCCATTATTTCGGTTAGTCGGGTTCGTGAAAACCTCGTCCTGATCACCGATGAAAGTGCCGCAAAAGAAGTTTTAAAGATGTTAAAAACAAGGTCTGATTCTGAAAAAACAAATTTAGACCTTGAATAATAAAAGTTACATGAAGGAGGCAGATAAGATGTCTGTAAAAGTTGCAATTAATGGTTTTGGAAGAATTGGTCGTTTAGCATTTAGATTAATGGCAGATAATCCTGCGTTTGATGTTGTTGCAATCAACGACTTAACAGATGCAAAAACCTTGGCTTATTTATTAAAGTATGATAGTGCCCAAGGGAAATTTATGGAAGATGCGATCGAAGTAAAAGACGACGCAATGGTAGTTGGAAACAAAGCGGTTAAAATTTTCACCGAAAGAGACCCTGAAAACTTACCATGGGGTGATCTAGGAATTGATGTTGTGATTGAAGCAACAGGATTCTTTAGAACCAAAGAAGCAGCTGAAAAACACATCAAAGCTGGGGCTAAAAAAGTTATTATTTCAGCACCGGCAAAGGGTGACGTTAAAACAGTTGTCTACAATGTTAATAATGAAGTATTGGATGGGTCTGAAAAAGTTATTTCTGGTGCATCATGCACGACAAACTGCTTAGCACCTGTTGCCAAAGTACTTGATGATAATTTTGGTTTAGTTAGCGGAATTATGACAACCGTTCATGCTTACACCAATGACCAAGCAACCCTTGATGGACCTCATAGTGACCTTCGTCGGGGCCGTGCTGCCGCTTCAAATATTGTTCCAACCTCAACTGGTGCAGCAGCAGCAGTTGGTAAGGTTTTGCCCTCGCTAAATGGTAAATTAGATGGTTTTGCCTTACGTGTGCCAGTTATTACCGGTTCACTCGTCGACTTAACCTGTGCCCTTGAAAAAGACGTGACCAAGGAAGAAATCAATGCCGCTATGAAAAAAGCAGCCAATGAATCAATGGGTTACAATGAAGAAATGGTTGTATCAACCGATATTATTGGCATGCATTACGGGTCATTATTTGACGCAACCTTAACCAAGGTAATGGATGTTGAGGGTGGCAAACAACAAGTAAAAATCATTGCTTGGTATGACAATGAAATGTCTTATACTGCTCAGATGGTTCGTCTTGCCGAATATGTATCAACTAAACTATAATAATTAATTGACTAGAAGACACTTTTTCACTATTTGTTGAAATGTCTTGATAAAGTGTCCTGTACTAATTAGGGAAAGGGATCCGACGAATTATCTGGATCCTCCTCTTTAGGCAGGATATTTTTAGCGGTATAAAAACAACATTTAAGCAAAATAACTTTTAGAATAAATCCGAATTAAGGATTTGAAAGGATAAGTGTATGAGCAAAAAAACAATCTCAGAAATTAAGTTAAAAGATCAAAAGGTGTTAATGCGTGCTGATTTTAACGTGCCAATTGATGAAAACGGTAAAATTACCGATACAACCCGGATTACGGCAGCCTTGCCAACCATTAATTACATCCTTGAAAATGGCGGGGCATTAATTTTAATGTCTCATCTTGGTCGACCCAAAGATGCGCCAGACCCTAAATTTTCCTTGGCACCGGTAGCTAAAAAATTATCAGAAATTTTAGATCAAGAGGTCATCTTCAATGACGACGGTCAAGTGACGGGGGAAGTTACTAAAGCGGCCGCTAAAAACTTAAAAGCTGGCCAAGTTTTACTGCTTGAAAATACCCGTTTTAGACCAGAAGAAAAGAAAAATGATCCGAGCTTTTCAAAAGAATTAGCCTCTCTTGGGGATGTCTTTGTCAATGATGCTTTTGGAACAGCCCATCGGGCCCATGCCTCAACTGTTGGTGTGGCTGAAATTATCCCTGGTGTTTCCGGATTTCTAATTCAAAAAGAACTTGATTTTATGGGCAAAGCCCTTGAAAATCCGGCCCGACCCTTTGTTGCAATTTTAGGTGGTGCCAAGGTTTCAGATAAAATTGGTGTGATTAGTAATTTGTTAAACAAAGTGGACACCTTAATTATTGGTGGCGGCATGGCCTATACTTTTTTAAAAGCCCAAGGCCACGAAATTGGCAAGTCCTTACTTGAAGAGGACAAGCTTGATTTAGCACGGGAATTAATGGCCACTGCCAAATCCAAAAATGTTCGTTTTTTATTGCCGGTTGATGTTGTTGCAGCTGATTCTTTTGCAGCCGACTCACCCTACCAAGTAGTTGATATTAATGCTATCCCGCCTTCAAAGATCGGCCTCGATGTTGGACCAGTAACCTCAGCAACCTTTGCCAAAACCATTAAAGAAGCACAAACGGTCATTTGGAATGGGCCCATGGGTGTTTTTGAAATGCCAGCCTTTGCCAAGGGGACAGAAGCGGTTGCAAAAGCCATGGCCGAATCCGATGCCATTACCATTATTGGCGGTGGGGACTCGGCAGCTGCGGTAAAGATTTTAGGTTATGAAAAAGGAATGAGCCATATTTCAACTGGCGGTGGTGCGTCACTTGAATTCCTAGAAGGAAAGAAATTGCCAGGCATTGAAATTTTACAAGATAAATAGGAGAGAAATGATGCGAAAACCAATTATTGCAGGAAACTGGAAAATGAATAAAGATTTAAATGAAACCGCTGAATTAATGAATGAGCTTATTCCTCTGGTTGAGGGGGCCAAGGTCGACGTTGTCTTTTGCCCTTCCTATTTAAGTCTTCAAAAAGCCGTTGAAATAGCAAAAGGTAGTGATGTTTCAATTGGTGCTCAAAATATGCATTATGAAAAAAATGGGGCCTTTACCGGTGAAGTTTCTGGTGAAATGATAAAGGTGATCGGGGTTGACTATGTGATTCTTGGTCATTCCGAACGTCGTCAATATTATAATGAAACCGACGAGACCGTTAATAAAAAAGCCCGAAAGGCTTTGGAATTAGGTTTAAAACCAATCGTTTGCTGTGGTGAAACCCTCGAAGAACGCGAATCTGGAAAAGCCAAAGAACGAGTTGTTAGCCAGGTTGAAAACAGTCTTAAAAACATTGATCAAATCAAAGATGTTGTGATTGCTTATGAACCCATTTGGGCGATTGGAACTGGAAAAACAGCATCCAAGGAAGAAGCCAATGAAGCTTGTGGTTGGGTAAGAGAAACAATTGCTAAGATGTATGGAGATGATGCGGCAGCGGCCGTCCGGATCCAATATGGTGGCAGTGTTAAGCCAAACAATGTTAAGGAAATAATGGCCATGGAAAACATTGATGGGGCCTTAGTCGGTGGAGCCGCTTTAAAAGCGAGTTTTGCTGAAATTGTTAAATATCAATAAAAACCTTAAATATAGCGGGTGTTAATAACACCCGCTAATCTTTACGGGCGTTTGCTAAACATCCCTAAACAATTAGGAGCGTTTATTGAAGGTCTGTAGAATTAATGATTAAAAGAAAAGGAGTAAAGATGAAAAAAGGAATAACAGCCCTAATGATCTTAGATGGCTATGGCTTTACCAATCATTGTGAAGGAAATGCAGTGGCATCGGCAAATACCCCCTACCTTGACTGTATTGATCAAAAAAATCCCCATACTCTAATTATTGCTAGTGGTCTAGGAGTGGGACTCCCAGACGGACAGATGGGAAATTCAGAGGTCGGCCATTTAAATTTAGGTGCTGGTCGGATTGTTTATCAGGAATTAACGAGGATTACAAAAGCGATCCTCGATGGTGATTTTTTTGAAAATGAGGCTTTTTTATCAGCCGTTAATTGGGCAAAAGAAAAAAAGAAAGCCTTACACTTAATCGGCCTTTTATCGGATGGTGGTGTCCACAGCCACGAGAAACACCTCTATGCACTTTTGGAAATGGCTAAGCAAAATGGCTTAACCGAGGTTTATGTTCATTGTTTAATGGATGGTCGTGACACAGCACCAAACTCTGGCCTTGACCACATTAGAGCCTTAGAAGCAAAGATGGCTGATTTAGAAGTTGGTCAGATTGCGACCGTGATCGGACGCTATTATGCCATGGATCGGGACAATCGTTGGGAACGGGTTGAAGAAGCCTATAATGCTATGACCATGGGCCTTGGAGACCAAGAAGGATCAGCTCTAGAGGCAGTGGCTAAATCTTATGCTGATGATATCACCGACGAATTTATTCGTCCGACCGTGATTAATAATAATCCCAAGCAATTGATTAGTCAGGAAGATGCGGTTATTTTCTTTAATTTTAGACCAGACCGGGCTAGAGAAATTACCAGAGCCTTGATTGACCCTGATTTTAATGAATTTAAGAGACAAAGTGGCTATCTAGCTTTAAAATATACGACGATGACCCAATACGATAAAAGTTTTAAAAACCTAGAGATTGCCTTTAAACCACAAGTCATTAAAAATACCCTAGGGGAATACTTAAGCAGCTTGGGAGTGCCCCAACTTCGAATTGCCGAAACTGAAAAATACGCCCATGTAACTTACTTTTTTAATGGTGGATTAGAGAAACAATATCCACTTGAAGATCGGATCTTAATTCCATCGCCACGGGTGGCAACCTATGATTTAAAACCAGAGATGAGTGCCCACGAAGTAGCCGATAAGGCCGTTGAAGCCATTGAAAGTGAAAAATATCAATTAATGGTTTTAAACTTTGCCAATGCCGATATGGTCGGCCATACGGGCATAATCGAAGCGGCCGAAAAAGCCGTTGAAGCCGTTAATGATGCCGCCAAAAAAGTAATTGATGCCATCCTTAAACAAGGGGGAAGAGTCCTTGTCACGGCCGACCATGGTAATGCTGAAAAAATGATCGATTACGAAACGCATATGCCCTTTACCGCCCATACATCCAATCCGGTTAAATGTATTTTATTAGGAGAAAAAGACCTTAAGCTCAGAGAAGGCGGAAAACTCTCAGACGTGGCCCCAACCTTGCTAGAATTAATGGAATTACCAATACCAGTAGAGATGACTGGTAAAAGCTTAATTGAAAAAGAATAAGTTGTTTTCGTTTACACCATAAAAAGTCTCGTAAGAGGCTTTTTTACTGATTGAAAAATTTAATGTCCTATGATATTATAAATTGATGAAAAATTTTGGAGGTGATACCAATAAAAACAGCGTTATTAATTATATTAATTGTATCTTGTATTGTTTTGATTGCGGCAATTTTACTCTCGCCCGGTAAGGCGGCCGGTATGTCAGGATCAATCGCCGGAGGAGCCGAATCTTTATTCGGGAAGAAAAAAGCCAGAGGTTTTGAAGCCGTACTTGAGAAGGCTACTAAAATAGCTGGGGCTCTCTTTATGTTAACCGCATTTATTTTGTCGCTTATTTAAAAGGGAAAATTTGTTATGATGAAAAGGGAGATCTTGGCCATTAGGAGAACATGATAAAGTATTGCAGCTTGGCATTCATAAAGGTAATGATGATAGGACAGGTGCAAATACGAAACTTTACAGGGGGAATTAAAATGGAATTATTGTATATAGCTCCTATTATAGGAGTTATAGCATTAATTGTTGCGCTCGTTTATAAAAAACGAGTGGATTCAGTTGATGCTGGAACAGAGCGAATGAAAGAAATTGCATCCTATATTCATGAGGGAGCAATGGCATTTTTAACACGAGAATATAAAATGCTGGCAATTTTTATTGTTGTTTTTTTTATTGTACTAATGATTACACCGGGACTAGGATGGCAAAGTGCCATTAGCTTTTTAGTGGGGGCACTTTTTTCAATTTTAGCCGGTTTTTTTGGTATGCAGGTGGCGACCAAAGCCAATGTGCGAACGGCTAACGCTGCCAAAGTAAGTGGTATGAATAAAGCCTTAAGCGTTGCTTTTTCCGGCGGTGCGGTAATGGGCATGTCTGTCGTGGGACTTGGATTAATCGGCGTTTCAGTCCTTTATTTAGTCTTTGGAGATGTAACCATTATTACCGGTTTTGGCCTAGGGGCATCATCAATTGCCTTGTTTGGTCGAGTTGGTGGGGGAATCTACACTAAAGCAGCTGATGTTGGGGCCGATCTTGTCGGCAAGGTCGAAGCCGGCATTCCTGAAGATGATCCCAGAAACCCAGCCGTTATTGCTGATAATGTTGGGGATAATGTCGGGGATGTAGCCGGTATGGGAGCAGACCTTTTTGAATCTTATGTTGGTTCTCTTATTTCGGCGATGACCTTAGGCGGGCTTGTCTTAGGTAGCATTAATGGCATTGTTTTCCCGCTATTTTTAGCTGGAATCGGTATTCTCGCATCAATTGTCGGAACCTTTTTTGTCCGCGGCAAAGAAGGCGGTAATCCACAAAAAGCCCTTGATGCTGGCACCTATGTTAGTGGTATTATTGTTGTGATTGCGTCTTATTTTATGTCGAATTATTTTACAGGTGGACTAAAAGCTTTTGCAGCCATTATTGCCGGACTAGCAGTGGGACTGATTATTGGCAAATTAACCGAGTATTATACATCCGAACACTATAAACCGGTCAAACATATTGCCAAACAATCAGAAACGGGAGCAGCAACCACCATTATTTCGGGCTTGTCAGTGGGCATGCAATCAACCGCCTTTCCAATTTTGGCCCTGGCCGTTGCCATCTATATTGCCTTTACTGCTTATGGCCTCTTTGGCATTGCCTTAGCAGCCGTTGGGATGTTATCGACAGCCGGAATGACCATCGCCGTTGATGCTTATGGTCCCATTGCCGATAATGCTGGTGGCATTGCCGAAATGGCAGAATTACCACCTGAAGTTCGGGGTATTACCGATAAGCTCGATGCTGTGGGGAATACGACCGCAGCGATTGGCAAAGGTTTTGCCATTGGCTCAGCAGCCTTGACGGCCTTGGCCTTATTTGCCGCCTATGCTGAAACGGTTAATCTGGTAATGATCGATATCTTAAATCCGGAAGTTATTATTGGCATGTTTATTGGTGGTATGTTACCTTTTTTATTTTCGGCTTTAACCATGGATGCCGTTGGTTCAGCGGCTAATGAAATGATTGAGGAAGTTAGACGGCAGTTTAAAGAATTTCCGGGAATTATGGAAGGAACTCAAAAACCAGATTATGCTCAGTGTGTTGATATTTCAACAGCGGCGGCATTAAAAAAGATGATTGTTCCAGGTGTTTTAGCAGTGGTGTCACCGCTTCTAATGGGCCTAGTGCTGGGTGCAGAAGCCCTAGGTGGCCTTTTAGCTGGAGCTCTTGTAACGGGTGTGCTAATGGCGATCTTTATGGCCAATGCCGGTGGTGCTTGGGATAATGCTAAAAAGTATATTGAAAGTGGCGAGCATGGCGGTAAAGGTAGTGATGCCCATAAAGCTGCGGTAGTCGGCGATACTGTCGGTGATCCTTTTAAAGATACATCTGGCCCTTCCATTAATATTTTAATTAAATTGATGACGATCGTATCCTTAGTCTTTGCACCCTTATTTTTAATGATATAAAAAGTGTAAAAGCATTGAATGAGCATTGAATTTATTCAATGCTTTTTTTCTTGCCTAAAGCTTAAATATCATTTAAATTAATATAAAATGCATATCAATATATGTAAATCTGTTGACAAAATACCAACCATCACCTATAATAATCTTAAGGAGTGATGAGATGAAAAAAATGGTATATAGCCTGATGCTGTTTGAAGAAATTGTTGAAAAGATTGATCAAATGGCCTATGAAAAAAACACCAATCGCTCCCAATTGATTAATGAAATTTTGGCAGAGAAAATCGGGATGGTAACGCCAGAGCAAAAAATTCAACAAATTTTAGAAAGGCTCGATGAAAATTTTAGCGAAACCCTATCGGTCAGTCAAATTAATAAAAATTCAAGCATTCAATTTGGAAAAAGTTTAAAGTATAAATATCGACCAAAAATTCGTTATAGCTATGAATTTATCAGTAATCAAGAGGGACGGTATGCGGTTTTAAAAATTAGTTCACGAACAAAATCAGAACGTTTAAATGCCCATTTTGACTATTTTTTTGATTTAATTAGCAAGATTGAAAAAAAAGAATTAAAGGAGGGTCAAGACCATCAAAGCAACCATAAATTTGTTAGGACTTTTAAAGAAGAAGGTGAGCTGTCTAAGGATGTAAAGACTGTCAGTGAAAATCTTACCTCTTATTTAAAGATGATGGATCAAGCGATGAATGCCTATTTTTCGGGCATTGATCGGGGACAAGTAAAGGATATTTCAGCCACTCTAGAGGATATATATCATCAATTCTATCAAGATAAAAAGTGAGGATGATAATATGGATATGAATTTATTTACACAAAAATCATTGGAAGCGATTAAGACAGCTGAATTAATCGCTAGCGAATACAATCATATGGAAATTGAACCTGACCATCTTTTAATGGCTTTAATTACCCAAGAAAACGGGGTCGTTGGTCGAATTTTAGAACGGCTTGGAAAAAATACATTGATGATTGTTGATGATTTAAAACGGAAAATTAGCCGTAAACCCAGTGTTTCCGGACCGGGACGAGAACAAGGTAAGGTTTATATTAGTAGTGATGTTGAAAAAGTACTCAATGCTGCTTACAAGGAGGCTAAAAAATTAGATGACCAATATGTTTCAGTCGAATGCCTTCTTTTAGGGATTTTTGATCTTCCTAGTAAGGCCAAGGTCGTTGAAATATTGAGTCGTTATGGGATTAAAAAAAGTGAGGTTAAAACTATTATCGATGAGGTCAGAGGTGGACAGAAGGTCGTTAGTGACCATCCTGAGACTACCTACGAGGCCTTAAATCAATACGGCCATGATTTGGTCCAAGATGCTAAAGATAATAAACTTGATCCGGTTATTGGCCGAGACCTTGAAATGCGAAATGTCATTCGGATTCTCAGCCGAAAGACAAAGAATAACCCAGTCTTGATTGGCGAACCAGGGGTAGGAAAAACGGCCATTGTTGAAGGCTTAGCCAGCCGAATTGTCGCTGGTGATGTCCCTGAAGGCCTTAAAGATAAGCGATTAATTGCCCTTGACCTGCCAGCTATGGTCGCTGGGGCTAAGTATCGGGGTGAGTTTGAAGAACGCCTAAAGGCAGTTTTAAAAGAAGTGGCCGATAGTGATGGGCAAATTATTCTCTTTATCGATGAGCTTCACAATATTGTCGGAGCCGGAAAAACAGAAGGGGCCATGGATGCCAGCAATATGCTAAAGCCCATGCTGGCTAGAGGTGAACTCCATTGTATCGGGGCGACAACCCTTGATGAGTACCGTCAGTACATTGAAAAAGACCCCGCCCTGGAACGTCGTTTCCAGCCAGTTTTAGTTGATGAGCCCAGCGTTGAAGATACCATTTCAATTTTACGCGGCTTAAAAGATACCTATGAACGTTTTCATGGGGTCCAGATTTTAGATACGGCCTTAGTAGCAGCGGCAACCTTGTCGCACCGTTATATATCGGATCGTTTCTTGCCGGATAAAGCAATTGATTTAATCGATGAAGCCTGTGCAAAAATTAGAACAGAACTTGATTCCATGCCCGAAGAAATGGACGAAGTCAGGCGCAAGATGATGCAGCTTGAAATTGAGGAAGTAGCCCTTAAGAAAGAAAAAGACAATCTCAGCCAGGAGCGATTAGAGCGACTGCAAAAGGAATTAGCCGAATATAAAGAACGTTTTAATACCATGAATATTCAATGGGAAAATGAAAAAATGGCGGCTGAAAATTTAAAAGAGATTCAAGAAGAATTAAATAATTTAAACTATCAGCGAGAAAAGGCGATCCGGGAAGGCGATTATCAAAAAGCCTCTGAATTGGAGTATGGCCTGATCCCAGAGAAAAAAGCAAAGATTGAAGCCATTAAAAAAGCTACAGCTGAAAAGCCTGATGCCTGCAGTTTAAAACGTGAAAAGGTGACCGATGAGGAAGTTGCCGAAATTATTTCAAACTGGACCAATATTCCCTTAAGTAAGTTGGTTTCAGGAGAACGTGACAAATTATTGGCTCTAGAGGAAACCCTTAAAAAGCGGGTGATTGGTCAGGAAGAACCAATTAGCAAGGTGGTCGATGCGATTATTCGTTCACGGGCCGGCATTAAAGATCCCAATAGCCCGATTGGCTCCTTCCTCTTTTTAGGACCAACAGGGGTGGGAAAAACGGAACTAGCTAGAGCCGTAGCTGCCAATTTATTTGATTCAGAAGATAATATGATTCGCATTGATATGAGTGAATACATGGAAAAATTTTCTGTTTCACGTCTAATCGGGGCACCCCCTGGTTATGTTGGTTACGAAGAAGGGGGACAATTAACCGAAGCGGTTCGTAGGAAGCCTTATAGCGTCATTCTTCTTGATGAGATTGAAAAAGCCCATAAGGATGTTTTTAATATTTTACTGCAAATCCTTGATGACGGACGAATTACCGATTCGCAAGGACGACAGGTTGACTTTAAAAATACCATTATTATAATGACTTCAAATATTGGATCGGAGTATCTCCTAGAAGGAATCTCGACTGAGGGAGAAATTGCCAAAGAAACGGAAACAGCGGTGATGGGTCTCTTAAAAGCGTATTTTAGACCAGAATTTTTAAATCGAATCGATGAGATCGTTTTGTATAAACCACTTAACAAAGAGGCGATTGGAAAAATTGTTGAACTCTTGTTAATTGATATTCAAGACCGTCTAGCCGAAAGACAAATCACCTTTGAATTGACAAAAGGGGCTAA
Source organism: uncultured Lachnospiraceae bacterium (assembly GCA_964545675.1). Classification (GTDB taxonomy): domain Bacteria; phylum Bacillota; class Clostridia; order Eubacteriales; family Eubacteriaceae; genus Acetobacterium. The sequence continues at coordinate 17,712 of CAZJGM010000025.1, forward strand.
AGAAGCCATTATTGATCGGGGCTTTGAGCCAGCTTATGGGGCCAGACCACTTAAGCGTTATTTGCAAAAAAATATCGAAACGATGATCGGCAAAGAAATCATTAAGGGAAACATTCATGAAGGTCAAAATTTAAAGATTGATGTAAAAGCAAATGGTGACTATATAATTACAGAATAAAGGGTGGCTACCACCCTTTTTTTTATGGCCAGTATTTTTTAATAAGCAGTGGCTAATGACTTATCGGAATAATTATGATAAAATAACCTTATTAAATAAGATGGATGAGGTGGATGATGCAAACACGGGCACTAGGAAAAACAAATATCGAAGTATCGGTTATTGGCTTTGGTGGGATTCCGATTCAAAGATGTAATCAATGGGAAGTGGATGAGATCATTGAAAGCCTTATTGCTGAAAATATAAATTTTATTGATACCGCTAGGGCCTACACCACTAGTGAAGAAATGATCGGTGAAGCCCTTAAAACATCGGGTCACGACCATTTCTATTTGGCCACAAAAACACCAAAACTGGATTATGATGGGGTCATGGCTGATGTTCAGGCGAGCTTAGCGGCCCTTCAAACTGATTTTATTGATCTTTACCAGTTTCATAATCTTCGGACGATGACTGCCTATGATCAAGTCATGGGTCAAAAGAGTGGCTATCAAGCCCTTCTTGATTGTCGTGACAAAGGGCTGGTTAAACATATTGGAATTAGCTCCCATAGTTATGAGGTCCTAGAACGGGTCTTAGAGGAAGGGATGTTTGAAACGATTCAATTTCCTTATAATTACGTTGAAAATAAGGGTGCATCCTTATTTAAACGCGCAAAAGAATTGGAAATTGGGGTTATTGCCATGAAACCACTAGCCGGTGGGGCCTTTATGAATGCCAATTATGCCCTGCGCTGGGGTTTGGAAAATAATGATATTTCCTGTTTTATTCCCGGCATGGATTCGGTTAAACAGGTTTTGGAGAATGCGACCGTGGGCAATAATTTTATCCCCTTAAATGAAAAAGAAAGAAAAAGCTTTGAAGCCGATGCCAAGACCCTTGGGCAAACCTTCTGTCGGCGGTGTGGTTATTGTGCCCCCTGTCCCCAAGGCATTGATATTCCCATGCAGTTTATTGTCGAAGGTTATTATCGCCGCTATGATTTAGAAGAGTGGGCCTTAGAACGCTATCGAAGTTTTGCCTCTAACGCCTCTGATTGTATTGAATGTGGTGAGTGTGAGCCACGTTGTCCTTATCATTTACCAATTCGCAAAATGCTTAAAGAAACTAGAAAACTATTTGATCCTTTAATGGCGATGGATGATTAAAAAAAGCTCAACCGGATAGCGGTTGAGCTTTTTTTTTAATCAAATTTAGCAATCCAAGTATAAGTGGCCAAGGGCATCAGCCGCCATAATGGCCGCATAAACAATATCAGCTGTAACAGTAAAAGGCATATTATGAATTGTCTCAGAAGGATCGGTAGCTGCGATAGCCACATCCATAATCCGTTCAGGAGTAGGTTCGGTACAACCTAATTGGCCAAGGGTAACGGGGAGACCAACAGATAAGCAGAAGAAGATAAATTCTTCAAGTTCTTCAGTTGAGCGGTTTTCCATGACCATTTGAACTAAGGTTCCAAAGGCAACTTTTTCGCCATGGTATTGATTGTGGCATTCGGTTAAAACGGTTAGGCCGTTATGAATGGCATGACAAGCCGCTAATCCACCACTTTCAAAACCGACACCACTAAGGTAAGTGTTGGCTTCAATGACATTTTCAACGGCTGGCGTACAGCAGTTGCGCTCAACCGCTAATTTTGCCTTTAGGCCGTCTTCAAGTAAGATATCGTAGCATAATTTAGCTAAGGCTAGAGCTGATTGGGTGGGATGGGCACCAGACATGGTTGTGCCATTGGAGTCAGCGGTTGCTTGGGCTTCAAAATAAGTCGCTAAGGCATCGCCCATGCCAGAAACAAATAATCGTGCTGGGGCATTTTTGATTACGTCAGTGTCCATAATAACAATTTCTGGATTTTTAGGAAGAACCAGATATTCATCAAAAACGCCTTCTTCGGTGTAAAGGACAGAAAGAGCGGAACAAGGGGCATCAGTTGAAGCAATCGATGGGGCAATAACAACGGGTAATTTTTCATAGTGGGCGACTGCTTTAGCGGTATCAAGGGTTTTTCCACCACCAATACCGACGACAACATCACAGTTATTATCACTAACAATTTTTTGAAGGCGAGCGACTTCAACTTTAGAGCATTCGCCACCGAATTTTTCGGCAACAAATTTAATGCCAGCAGCATCAAAGCCAGCTTTTATTTCGTCTAATTTTGTTCGCATCATGGTACCACTTAAAACAGCTAAGGCAGCGGAACCAAATTTACCAACATGCTCAGGGAGTTTGCCAAGTTCACCGGCACCTTGGACATAACGACTAGGGGACATAATTATCTTTTGCATGTAATACTTCCTACAAGTATTCTTGTGACAATTATAACAAAAAATCGCTTGAAATACTGATTAAGTGAAGAGAAAAATAAGCACCAAGGGGTTAAAAAATTTGAGGATTTATCTTAAAAGTTATTAATTGAGATAATAAATTGCTCTTTTCGGATACATTCAGTCAAGATTATGGGCCTTTGACCAACGATCAAACTGGAGTAAATAAAAAAATTATGCTATAATAAGCAAGTCTAAAGGAAGAATGATTTAAGACTGCTGATAAGAATTTGCCTTGACTTTTAGATAATACGAAAGAAGAGAGGATTGCCATGAGTATTCATTTTGATTGGTCTTATACGGGAATCGGAGAAAAGGAGTTTGAAAATCGCTTTGGCCAATTAGCCCTGGCTAATGATGATTTGATGAAAAAAACAGGTCGCGGGAATGATTTTGTAGGATGGGTTGATTACCCCGAGACCTATGATAAAAAAGAATATCAGCGGATTAAAAAAGCCGCCGAAAAAATTAAATCCACCTGTGATGCCTTGATTGTGGTTGGAATCGGAGGATCTCATTTAGGGGCAAAAGCGATTATTACCGCCCTGACTAGTCCTTTTCATAATGAATTGCCAAGAGATAAGCGGCCTGGCCCGCGGATCTTTTATGCGGGTCAGAATATTAATGGAAAATATTTAGACGACCTTCTTGTTTTACTAAAAGATCAATCCGTCTGTGTTAATGTTATTTCAAAATCAGGGACAACGACCGAGTCAGCCATTGCTTTTCGGATTATAAAAGCTTTTATGAAAGAGAAATATGGCAATGATGGGGCAAAAGAGCGAATTTTTGTGACCACCGATAAAAATAAAGGAGCCCTTAAGTACATGGCCGATGAAGAAGGCTATGAAACCTTTGAGATTCCTGATGATATCGGAGGCCGTTACTCGGTCCATACGGCAGTTGGTCTGCTTCCAATTGCGGCAGCTGGTCTTGATATTGACCAATTTATGGCTGGTGCCAAGGAAGGTTACCAGGATTATCAAAAGCCTGATTTTTACCAAAACCCCTGTTTTCAATATGCCCTCTATCGCAATATTCTTTATACAAAAGGAAAAGCCCTGGAGATTTTAGTTGATTATGATGTCTCGCTTGGCTTTTTATCGGAATGGTGGAAACAGCTTTATGGGGAAAGTGAAGGAAAAGACGAAAAAGGTTTATTTCCCTTATCGGTCCATTTTTCTACCGACCTTCATTCGCTAGGGCAAATGATTCAAGAAGGACCTAAAAATCACTTTGAAACGATCTTACAAGTTAAGGATTACCAATCGGATTTGGTCGTCCCCGTAGATGGTGATGACTTAGAGGGCCTTAATTATTTGGCCGAGATGAAAATTGACCGGATTAACGAAAAGGCCATTAAAGGAACCCTTCTTGCCCATGTTGATGGCGATGTTCCCAATGGAATTATTGTTATCGATCGCCTTGATGCCTTTAATCTTGGCAAATTGGTTTACTTTTTTGAAAAAGCTTGTGGCATTTCCGGTTATTTGCTGGGGGTTAATCCCTTTGATCAACCAGGTGTTGAGGCTTATAAGAAAAATATGTTTGCCTTACTCCATAAGCCGGGTTATGAAGATTTAACCCAAGATCTTGAAAAAAGATTAAAGTAAAGCGGGTCAAAGATGGTTTGGCATTTGTTTGGGCTAAGAGGGATAATTTTTAAAAGTGTCAAAGTTCTTTATGAATAT
>CAZJGM010000026.1:0-21319 GCA_964545675.1 uncultured Lachnospiraceae bacterium
ATATGAAAGAATTATTGGCAAGCTATGTTGAAGCGGATATTATTATTTGGTCGACACCTTTATACCACTATGGCATATCAAGCATGACGAAAAATTTTATGGAGCGGACCCTACCACTCTTACTACCCTTTATTGATCCTGAAGGCGATGGGGTTTATGGTCATCCTTTTCGAGACCAGGAAAAAATGGCGGCCAAAAAGCATGTTTTAATCAGCAGCTGTGGCCTTCCTATCCAAGAGAAAAATTATGAAGGTGTCTTTGCCCAATTTGACAATTTATTTGGTAAAGGGGAGTGGGAAAAGATTATCTGTGTTGAAGGTGAACTTTTAGGGATTTCCCAACTCGATCTTCAAACCGGTCCTTATTTGGATTTGGTAAAATTAGCCGGTGAAAACTATATTAAAGAGGATAAGATTCCTAAGGATATCCGAAAAGGACTCGATAAACCCTTTCTAGAAATTCCTGCTTATATCAAAACGGCCAATTTGAAATGGGGCGTTGATGACACTCGCTTAAGTGAGTCAGATGGTGGCCTGATTGGCTGGGACTATATGAAACGCCTTGAGGCGAGTTTTAATAAAAAAGTTAGGCCGGGAATGGATGGGGTCTTGCAAATTGAACTTACCGATGTCAAAGAGGCTTATCAATTAGTGGTAAAGAATAATCAATGTCGACTGTTAAAAAATGACTTTTCAAAAGCAACTACCTCTATCGAGACGCAATTAACAACTCTCGAACGGATTTTTGAAGGCCACATTGATTTAGGGCAAACGATCCTCGATAAGAAATTGCAAGTGCGAGGGAGTTTTGACTTTATTAATGCCATAACCGATGGGATATTTGGCCAATTAGCCTTTCAACATGAAAAAAGCCGAAAGGTGTTACCAATCGCTTTTAAAAATACCCCTTATTGGTTTATTTTAACCTTGATTCCATGGTTTTTTAGCCAATTATTGGTCGATTCCAATCCCTTTGTGGCAGTGATTTTAGCATTAATCATAAGTGGCTTTCTCTGTGCCATTAAAAAAGGTCAGGAATTGGTCTTTTTTGATAAAATTACGCTTTTATATTTTTCTCTTTTAACCATCATAACTGTTCCCCAAGAGATCTTACTTGATAAAGCAATTATTGGTCCCATGACTTATTTTGTCTTGATGGGTGTTTTTATGATTTCTGCCTTTAAGACAATCCCTTTAACGGCCGATTATTCTCATTTTTTAGTGGGTAAAAATGCTATGAAGGATACACTTTTTATTCGAACCAATCGAATTATTAGCTTTGGATGGGGGATCGTTTGTTTGTTTCAGGGGGTATTGTCGATTCTTTTGAATAACACAGTTGCAAGCGGTGGGGCGGCTTTGGTTCCGGTCTTTTTATGGATTCCTGCCCTGTTTGCTTCAATTTGGTTTATTAAATGGTATCCCATCAATTTAGCAAAGCCCAGCCGAAAATAAAACTAAGAATAGAGGAAAAAGTATGTTGACACTCGATCGAATTTATCATGCGTCGTTCACCTTAAAAAAATATATCCGACCAACCGATTTAATCCATGCCCCGAAAATTCAACCAAAAAGCGATATTTATTTAAAAACCGAAAATCTTCAGATCACTGGTTCCTTTAAAGTAAGAGGGGCCTGTTATAAAATTTCGCAACTTAGTCCAGAAGAAAAAGAAAGAGGGGTGATTGCTTGTTCAGCTGGTAACCATGCCCAAGGTGTGGCAATGGCAGCCGCGATTAATAAGATTAAGGCCTTGATCTGCTTGCCTGATGGGGCACCCATTTCCAAGGTTGAGGCAACCAAATCCTATGGGGCTGAAGTCCGCCTAGTCGAAGGTGTCTATGATGATGCCTATGCCAAGGCCATGGAACTCCAAAATGAAAAGGGCTATGTCTTTATCCATCCCTTCGATGATGAATATGTGATTGCTGGCCAAGGAACGATTGGTTTAGAACTGTTGGATTCTTTGCCGGATATGGATGCGGTGATCGTACCCATCGGTGGTGGGGGATTGATCTCTGGTATTGCCTATGTCTTAAAATCATTAAAACCAGAAATCAAGGTGTATGGGGTCCAAGCAGCCGGTGCCCCCAGTATGGTGGAATCGCTTAAAAATCAAAAATGCTCATGTTTACCTGACGTATCGACCATAGCTGATGGAATTGCTGTTAAAGAGCCGGGGACCTTGACCTATGATCTCTGTTCGCAATATGTTGATGAAATTGTCACCGTCACTGAGGATGAAATTTCAACGGCGATTCTGACCTTGATTGAAGAACAAAAGTTGATTGCTGAAGGGGCCGGGGCGGTAAGTGTGGCGGCAGCCATGTTTAATAAATTACCGATTGACGGGAAAAAAGTAGTTTGTTTGATTTCTGGTGGGAATATTGATGTAACAATCTTGTCGCGGATCATCAAGCGGGGACTTTTAACATCGGGTCGGATTGGGTCTTTAAACATTGAATTAATGGATAAACCGGGTCAGTTAAAACTGGTATCCCAAATTATTGCTGATCTTGGGGGAAATGTGATCTCCATCCACCATGAACGCAGCAATGAAGGATCGGATATTAATGGATGTTACCTGCGAATTGAGTTAGAGACTAAGAATTATGATCACATTCAAAGTATCGAAACAGCCCTAAAAGATGAAGGCTTTAAATTAGTCAGTAAATTATGCATGAATGGCAAGTAGAAAATGATTGTTTAAGGCTTTACAGGGTAAAATAATAAGAGAATAGAAAATAAATAAAGGAGGAAGAGAATGTTGTCAACTATAGGAGATGAATTAAAAAAAGTATTTTTGGCTGGCCTTGGAGCAATGGCGGTGTCAATTGAAAAATCGAAAGAACTAATCGATGAGTTAGTCGAAAAAGGTGAATTGACCATTGAACAGGGAAAGGTTTTAAACGAAGAACTAAAACACAATGTCAAAGAAAGTATGGAAGAGGCAAAGAAGACCAAAAAAGATCAAATAAAAGATCTTGAAAAAATGTCGGCGGAAGAACTCGATGCCCTTGAACAAAAAATTCAAGCGATGAAAAATAAAAAAAATGGGGAGCCTGATCAAGCAGAGGTCATTCGCTAGGCGGGAGATTCATGAAGACAGTAGAAAACGGTGATCAAAGACCTGTAGAAGCACCAAGTAGTAACGCTAAACGGTTAAAGAAAATCATTTCGATTTTAATAAAGTATCAGATCACAAAAGGGTTGACCCCGGAGAAACTTCGCAATATTATCGAAGAACTTGGGCCAACCTTTATTAAGATTGGCCAAATGATGTCCATGCGTCGGGATATCTTGCCCAATGATTATTGTGACGAATTGCAAAAATTACGATCTGATGTTAAACCAATTGCTTATGAAACGGTTATTAACATTATTGAAGAGGACTATGGGTGTTCCGTGTCTTCTGTTTTTAAAAGTATTAGTAGTCAACCATTAGGATCGGCATCGATTGCCCAAGTTCATGAAGCGATATTAAATGATGGGTCTAAAGTGGTTATCAAGGTCCAGCGGCCTGGTATTTTTGAGGTGATGGAACAGGATGTTGATTTACTCCATCATGCTTCAAAAATTTTAGATCTGGCCAGTGGCATTGGTGATATCGTTGATTTTCAAATGATTATTGATGAGATGTGGAATACGGCTCAGAAAGAGATGAACTTCCAAAGTGAAGGAGACAATGCTCGTCGCTTTGGTGACTTGCAAAAGGGTATTAAATATATTGATTGCCCCATTATTTATGATCAATATACGACGACTAAGGTCCTAGTAATGGAAGCCATTGATGGAATTATGTTAGATGATCGGGAGGCCTTAAAAAAAGCCGGCTATGATTTAGAAGAAATTGGGATGAAGCTGGGGGAGAATTATATTAAACAGGTCATTGAAGATGGCTTTTTTCATGCTGATCCCCATCCGGGAAATATCATTATCCGTAATGGACAAATTGTCTGGATTGATTTGGGAATGATGGGAAGTTTATCAAGGCGTGAAATGAATTTATTTCGGCGGAGTGTCAAGGCCATTGTTTCCTTTGATGTAGAAGCCCTTAAAAGTGTGATTTTATCACTGGGTGTTCAAGGACGACGACCAATTAATCATTCACAGCTTTACGAAGCGATTGACCGATTATTACATGATTATGTAATGGAAGATGTCAGTAATATTGATATGGGTAAATTTTTAGAGGATATGCTTAAAATTGCTGGGGAAAACCATATTAAAATGCCACGAGGAATCAGTATGTTAAGTCGGGGTATTATGACCTTAGAAGGGGTGATTGCCGATATTGCACCATCAAGTAGCGTGGTCAGTATTATGGCTAACCACATGGTTAGTCAAGGGGCAAAAGATTTTAATCTTCAGCAATTTATTACCACTAATAGTAAGATGATTATTGATTCTGGCCAAAAGGCTATTCATGTTCCCGGACAACTTTCTGATTTTTTGAGTCTTGCTAACAAGGGACAGATTAAGGTTAGCCTTGAAATGATCGGATCAGAAGAACCCCTTCGAGAAATCGATAAAATGGTTAATAAAATTGTGGTTTGCATTATCTCGGCGGCTATTTTAATTGGGTCAAGTTTTATTGCAACGACTGATATGACCCCTAAAATAATGGGAATACCAGCCCTCGGAGCGATTGGTTTTATGAGTGCCATTATTCTTAGTGGTGGTTTAATGATTTCAATTTATCGCAAGTGGAAAAAAGGTTAATAGGGAGAGCAAATGCAAATAGGAATTGATGTTGGTGGAACGAGTATTAAGGGTGGAATTGTCGATGCTTCAGGAGTGATTGTTGAAAGCTTGTCGATTGCTTCAAATTGGGCCCAAGGCTATCATCAAGTGGTCAGTGATTTAAGCAATTTAATTCAAAGCCTATCTTATAAAAAAAAGGGAGTGAAAGAAATAGGTCTTGGCATTCCCGGTATTGTATCAGAAGATGGGCAAATGGTTTTGTCCTGCCCCAATCTTTATTGGAAAAATAGGCCTCTTAAAGCAGACCTTGAAAAAAACCTAGGACTAACGGTTTATTTAATTAATGATGCTACGGCTGCGGCCCTTGGTGAAATGCGCTTTGGTAGCGGAGTCGGTAAAAAAACAATGGTGATGCTGACCTTAGGGACGGGGATTGGTGGCGGTATCGTTATTAATAATCAAATTATTAGGGGAGTTCATGGTGTGGCCAGTGAAATTGGACATATGTTGGTGGGTGAGAATTTTTATGATTGCTCTTGTGGGAAAAATGGCTGCTTAGAGACCTTTTCTTCAGTAACGGCCTTAATTAACTATTGTCAGATGCGCCTTGAAAAAGAAAGCGAATCAGACTTACAAAAGTATGATCTTTTAGATGGGGCTATTATTTTTAAGGAAGCCAAAAATGGTGACTGTCTGGCTAATGAGGCTGTTGATCGCATGTGTTATTATCTGGGTATCGGTCTTTCAAACATTAATGATCTCATCGATCCCGACTTATTTATTTTAGGTGGTGGCTTGTCGGCGGCCGGAACTTTTTTGTTAGATAAGGTAAGGGCAGCGACTCAGAAATGCTTAACTTATCCCCGACTAGCCAAGCCCCAGATTGTTTTAGCTAGTCTAGGAAATCAAGCGGGTATTATTGGTGCCTCTCAGCTGAGCAAGGTCTATGGAGACATTGATAAGAAATGATAACACAAAAACCCAACGAAAAAATCGTTGGGTTTTTGATTCTAAAAATCATCTAAAAAAACTGAGAATCCAAAGGATAATTACCGGGAAAATAACGGCAGGCAGTAAATTCCCGACTTTAAGGGTTTTAATTTTCAACATATTAATACCAATGGCAGCAATTAAAATACCACCGACGGCGTTCATTTCGACAATCATCTCCGGAGATAAGAGGGTTTTAACCGATCCAGCTAACAGAGCAATGCTTCCTTGATAAAGAAAAACGGGAATAGCAGAAAAAATAACCCCAATACCGAGAGTTGATGTAAGAATTAATGAAAAGGTTCCATCAAGTAGTGATTTTGTCAATAATAGTGAGTAATTACCCGTTAAGCCGTTTTCAAGGGCACCCATAATGGCCATTGACCCGGTACAAAAAAGCAGGGAAGCACTAACAAAGGCGTGGGAAATATTGCTTTGAGTGTTTCCGAATTTTTTAGCCAAGAGATCGCCAGCACGGCTTAATTGTTTTTCGATATCGATCAATTCTCCGACAATCCCACCGAGTAAAAGACTGACCAGTACAACAATAATCATTTCACTGTCTAAAGCCATTGAAATACCAATGATTAAAACCCCTAAGCCCATTCCTTGGGTGATGGTTTGACACAGGCGGTCTGGTAGTGCTTTTTTAAATAAAAAACCAACTAGTGCACAAAAAATAATAGCTGATGCGTTTATAATTGTCCCTTCCAAATTATCTCCTCCTAGCATAATGACGTTATTATAGCACAAAAAAAGAAAATGAGTCTAATTTTTACGGATATTAGGCTCTAAATTATGATAAAATGAGAGAAGAATAGAGGTGGATTATGATAAAACGATTTTCAGTGATCTATATTGGATCAAGCAAATGTCAATTAATCATTGGTCAGCGTGGAAAGGGAGCAATTAATATTTTAGATCGTGCTGACTATCCTATTCGTTTTGGTGTCCAAAGCTTTACCCAAGGATTTATTAATTTTAAATCCGTTTATGCCCTTTGCCAAATTATTAATGGTTATATTGAATTATCAAAAACCTATGATGTTGAAACGATTCAAATTTTAGGGACCACCGCCCTTCGAGAAGCAAAAAATCGCATTTATGTCCTCGAACAGATCCGCATTAATACCGGGGGGCATACGGTTACCATTCTCGATCAGGAAGAAGAAATTCAGTTAATTTATCGTCATATCGTCCTAAAATATGATGGTGATATTATCAAAAATAATTCAGGTGAACAGATGTTAGCTGCCATTTCAACTGGTAACCTGTCAGTGGCTCTCTTAAAAGATGGGATCATTGATTATCATCAGACAGCAGAACTTGGCTACTTAAAAATGAAAGAAATTCTTAGGTCAATGGAAGATAACAGCCAAGGCTTTAAAGTTCTACTAAGTGAATTTATCGGGGTTAATACTCAAAAAATTCGCAAAAATATCCGAGCAAGAAAGATTAAACAATTATTTATGTCTTCTCATGAGGTCAATGTAATTGCCCGTTTATATGGCTATGATGAAAACCAAGATTTTTATACCATTGATGTCGAACGTTTTAAACAATTATGCCACGAAACAATCGATTTAACCATGAATCAACTACTACGAAAGTTTCAATTTTTAACCAGCAATGAGGCCGAAACCTTGAATCATACCCTGATTCTTTACTTAAGGTTATTAAATGAAACGGGGGTAAAATCCTTTATTTTAGTACCCATGAGTATTGGAGACGCAATCATGGATGCTCGCTTTCAACTTATGAAAACTAAACAGTTGGAAAAGTGGATTAATTTAAGCAGTTATGAATCGGCTAAAAAAATTGGTGAAAAATATGATATTTGTCCAAAACATTCGGAAATTTTAGAAAAAACTAGTTTAAAAATATTTGATGCCATGAAAAAATGTCATGAGCTTGGCAAAAGAGAGCGACTCCTCTTATCGATTTTATCTTACTTACAAGGAGTCGGAAGCTATATTAACTATAAAAATCACTGGAAGCAAAGCCAGCATATTATTGAAGCCACCGATTTAATCGGTATCTCTAGCTTGGAAAAACGAATTATGGGATCAGTCAGTCATGCCATAAAAACTCAGATTATCAATAGTGAGGAAATAGATTTTCACTGTGGCCAGGAAAATTTTTTAATCGTCGCAAAATTAACGGCCATCCTTAAATTGGCCGTGGCCTTAGACCGCAGTGAAGAGCAGAAAATAAAAAAAATTAAGTGTCGTTTGAAAGGAGATAAATTAATTATTGAAATAAGCAGCGAAAAAAATTTCCAATTGGAAGAATATTTTTTTAAATACAGTGGCTACACCATGGAAAAAGTCTATGGTATAACACCAGTATTAAAAATTAAGAGGATAGAATTATGAAAAATTTAATTAATCGAGAGGTTAGTTGGCTAAACTTTAATTACCGTGTTTTAGAAGAAGCTTATGATAAATCGAATTTAGTGATGGACCGTTTAAAATTCTTAGCGATCACTGCATCAAACCTCGATGAATTTTTTATGGTAAGGGTAGCCGGACTAATGGATCAAATTAATGTTGGCTATGAAAAGAGAAGTGCTGATGGCCTAACGCCAAAGGAACAATTAGCAGTATTATCGGAAATGACTCAAGATTTTATGGAAAAGCAATACAATTGCTTACTTAAATCAATTGTTCCGGAACTCAATCAGAATAATGTCTTTATTTTAAATTATGAGGATTTAGATAAAACTGAAAAAGAATTTGTTGGCCAGTATTTTAAAGACCAGTGTTATCCGGTTTTAACCCCTCAGGCCATTGATAATAGTCGTCCTTTTCCCTTGGTAAAAAATAATCGGGTTTATTTAGCCATGCTTCTTAATGACCAAGAGTTAAAAGAAGATAAAGATTTTATGGCTATTTTGGAAATTCCGCGAATTTTGGGTCGGATCATTCCTTTGCCAAACTATAAAGAAAAAAATCAGCACCGCTTTATTTTTATTGAAGATATGATTATTCCCCATGTCAATGAATTATTTACCGGTTTTAATGTCAAGCAAGCCAGTGAGTTTCGGATAACAAGAAATGGTGATTTGGCCATCGATGAAGATGAAGCCGAAGATTTACTCATTGAGATTGAAAAATCAATTCGGAAACGGAAGTGGGGAGCGACGATTAAACTGGAAATTACCCGAAATACCAGTCCCAAAATGAAAAAGTGGTTGATGCATGAACTTGAGATTGATGATACTAAAGTCTATCAATTAAAAGGAAAACTCGATTTAACCTGTTTGATGCGTTTTCAGAATCGTTCAGACTTTTATGACCTTAGAGAAGCTCGCTATATTCCGCTTATTTCGGAAGAATTTTATGGGAAAACGGATATTTTTAAAGTAATTCGAGAAAAAGATCGCCTTCTTCATCATCCTTATCAATCCTTTGAAACGATTATTGATTTTGTCAGACAGGCGGCCGATGATCCTGATGTTCTAGCTATTAAACAAACACTTTACCGGGTTAGCGGGGATTCACCAATTATTGAAGCTCTGATTCGGGCGGCTGAAAATGGCAAGCAAATCACAGTGCTTGTGGAATTAAAGGCCCGTTTTGATGAAGCCAATAATATTATTTGGGCTAAAAAATTGGAAAAAGCTGGTTGTCATGTTATCTATGGCTTGGCTGGCTTAAAGATTCATTGTAAAATGATCTTAGTTGTGAGAAAGGAGTCGGATCGGATTAGACGCTATGTCCACATGGGAACCGGTAATTATAATGATGAAACTGCTAGTTTATATACCGATTTAGGGATGTTAACGGTAAAAGAAAGCATCGCTTCTGATGTATCGACTCTTTTTAATGTTTTATCCGGCTATAGTCATTATGATTTGTGGCGAAAAATAGAAGTGGCACCTAAAACATTGAGACAAGCTTTTTATAAAAAAATTGATTTAGAAATAGAGGCGGCTTCAAATGGTGAAAAAGCTAAAATCATTGCCAAGATGAACGCCTTGATTGATGTGGGCATTATCGAAAAGCTTTATAAGGCCTCCCAAGCAGGGGTCGAAATTATTCTTATCGTTCGAGGAACCTGTTCACTTATTCCGGGCATCTCCGGCCTTAGTGAGAATATTTCGGTGCGGAGTATTGTTGGCAAGTTTCTAGAGCATAGTCGTATTTATTTTTTCCATAATCAGGGAAAAAAAGACTATTATTTATCCAGTGCCGATTGGATGGAACGAAACCTTAATCGTCGGATTGAAACCTTGTTTCCGGTCGAAGATGAAAAACTTAAGGGGCAGTTAAAGCATATCTTAGAGATTACCTTAAAAGACACCTTAAAAACACGAATTATGAAGAGCGATGGCAAATATATCCGAGTTGATCGACGGGGTAAGGAATTATTATCCTGCCAAGATTATTTTTGTGAAGAAGCAGAAGAAGCCTTTTTAAATGCAAAAAGAAAATTTTTAAACAAGAAAGAGCAGGAAATAAAATGATGAAGCGACGAAATATCGGAGTGATTGACATTGGTTCAAATAGTGTTCATTTAGTGGTTGGTGAATATTATAATAATGAATATTTTAAAATTATTGATGATGCTAAAGTTAATGTACGTTTAAGCGAAGGGCTTGCTGAAACAGGTGATCTGCAAGATGATCGGATGGATTATGGCATTGAAACCTTGTTAATGTTTAAAAAGATGATTGAAGCCTATTCCATTCAAAAGACCATTGCGGTGGCAACTGCGGCTATCCGAAAAGCAAATAATGGAAAGGAATATGTCAATCGAATTAGGAAAAAAACTGGCATTAAGGTCGATATTATTCCCGGTGAAAAAGAGGCCCTTCTCGATTATCTGGGGGCCATTAATACCCTTGATGTAAAGGATGCCCTATTAATGGATATTGGTGGGGGTAGTACCGAGTTTGTTTTAATTAAGGATCGCAAGAAATGTGATATTATCAGTTTAAATTTTGGTTCCTTTGATTTAATGGAAAAGTTTGATTTAGGCGATCGACCAAGTGAAAAAAGCATAAAAAAACTTAAGGCGTTTTTGAAAAAAACTTTTGAATCAGAGGCAATTTTTAATGAGATGAAAGCTATCCCCATTATCGGAGTTGGAGGGACCATTCGAAATATAGGACGAATTTACCGAAATCTGGTTAATGACCCATTAGAGATTGCCCATAACTATAAGATGACTTTTAAAGAGGTAAAGAAGGTTTGTGATCTGGCTGCCAAGTTGAATAATGAACAGCGAATGGATCTTAAGGGTTTGTCAAAGGGAAGAAGTGATATCTTTGTTGGGGCAGCCTATGCGCTCGAGCAGTTGATGGCTTATACGGAATCAAAAGAATTGATTATCTCCAATGCTGGTTTGCGTGATGGGATTATTTATGATTATTTTGGTTATAACGAGGATAATTTAGTCTATGATATTTTTGAGATGTCCCTTGTTGATGTTTTAATGAATTATAATGTTAATATTCCTCATGCCTATCATGTTCTTAAGTTATCAAAGATTATGTTTGAACAATTAAAAGACCTTCATGGTATCACTGATGATGTTAGTAAAATTTTAAAAACTGCTGCTATGCTCCATGATTCAGGGATTAAGATCCAATATGATAACCATCATGAGCATAGTTTTTACATTATCCTTAATGCTGGAATTATGGGAATTGAGCAAAAAGACTTACTCCTTAGTGCCTTTATTGCCCTTAATCATCGAACCAATAAAAAAATTAAAATTTCCGATGAGTATGAGGTTTTATTACAGGAAGAAGAAAAGATCTTTATTGATAAAATGAGTGTATTTTTGCAAATAGCCGAATATTTAGATCGAAGCATGGATGGGGTTGTTAAAGATATTAATTGTGTCATTAAAAAAAATGAGGTTGAATTGCAGGTCTTTACCGATATGCATTTGGTTTTTGGTGACATGGTTGTCTCAGAGTGTGGGAAAAAATTTAAACGGGTATTTGGCAAAGAGTTAGTAGTCAAAAATAAAAACTAGGCCTTCGCTGAAGGTCTAGTTTTTTAGACATCATTATTTCTTTTTTTGCTGACTTTTACCAAGGTAGGCTTCTTTGATGCTTTCATCAGCTAACAGTTTTTTCCCGCTTCCCTCATGAGTGATTCGTCCGGTTTCAAGAACATAAGCATAATCGGCTATTCTTAAGGCCATATTGGCATTTTGCTCGATCAATAAAATGGTGATCCCATCCTCATTTAAGGTTTTAATGATATCGAAGATCCCCTGAACAACCAGTGGTGCTAAGCCAAGAGACGGTTCATCCATCATTAAAAGCTTGGGCTTACTCATCATCGCTCGACCAACGGCTAGCATTTGTTGTTCACCACCAGATAAGGTCCCGGCCTGTTGCCAAGAACGTTCTTCTAAACGAGGAAAAAGTGAATAGATGTGTTTAATATCGGGTTCTAAATCATCTTTTCGCAAATATGCACCAATTTTAAGATTTTCATAGACGGTTAAATCGGGGAAAACATGTCGCCCTTCGGGAACTAAGATGATTCCTTGCTTGACAATCTTAGCCGTATCAAGCCCCAGTAATTCCTCACCGTGATAGGTGATGCTCCCAGATTTGGCCTTGACTAAATTGACAATGGTTCTTAGGGTTGTACTTTTACCAGCCCCATTGGCACCAATTAAGGTAACAATTTTTCCTTCAGGGACTTCTAAATCAATGCCTTTTACAGCCTCAATGCCACCATAGGCGACTTCTAAGTTACTAATCTTCAACATCGGCATCTACCCCCAAATATGCTTCTATTACTTTTGGATTATTTTGTATTTCATCTGGATTTCCTTTTGCAATGGTACACCCGAAATCAAGGACATAAATATGATCGGAAATTTCCATAACAAGATCCATGTGATGTTCAATCATAAAAATTGTTAAATCAAAATCATTTTTAATTTGATAAATCAGAGCCGTCAATTCATCGGTTTCTTGTGGATTCATACCAGCAGCTGGTTCATCAAGGAGCAATAATTGCGGGGATGTGGCTAATGCTCTGGCGATTTCTAAGTGACGTTGTTTGCCGTAGGGAAGAGAGGACGCTTTTTCATCTTTAAATTCAAGCAGGTCAAACTTTTCTAATAGCAAATTTGATTTAGCCAAAGCTTGGCTTTCGCCATGTCGTGCCTTTGGTGTTTTGATCATAGCCGAAAAAAAACTATAGTCGGCATTAAGGTGGGTGGCAACCAAAACATTTTCGAGAACTGATAATTCCTTAAATAAGCGAATATTCTGAAAGGTTCTGGCAATTCCAAAATCGGTAATTTTATGCGGCTTCTTAGCGGTGATATCCATTTCTTGGTGGACACCCTCTTTATCTGCTGGTGAAAAGAGAACTTTTCCACTTGTCGGTGGGTAAACACCGGTGATAACGTTAAAGGCTGTTGTCTTTCCCGCCCCATTGGGACCGATTAAGGCAGCTAATTCCCCTTTTTTAATATCGATATTTAGATCATTAACGGCAATAACGCCACCAAATTGCATAAAGAGATTTTCCGTTTTTAAGACACTCATTAGTTGTCACCTCCTTGAATTTTAGGCTTGCGCGTTAATTTCGCTTTAATGGTATGATATTTATTTGCCATAAAGTCCCAAGTTAGCTCATTGGTGCCCATTAGACCACGACGATAAAATAGGACGATGATCATCAGCAAAAGTGAGAAGACAACCATTCTTAAACCAGGTCTAAAAATTGGCAGATCGAGTCCAAAAGCACCGGGTTCATCTAAGAACCGTAACCACTCTTGGCCAATTGTGACAACGAAACTGGCAATAATGGTGCCGGATACACTTCCCATACCACCGAGAACGATAATCAGTAGGAAGTTGTAGGTCAAGATAAAATAGAATTGTTTGGGATCAACCGTTCCAAGTAGGGCAGCGAAGAGACCACCACCAACACCGGTGAAAAATGCTGAGATTAAAAAAGATGTCATTTTTGTTTTAAATAAACCAACGCCCATGGCTTCAGCAGCAATCTCATCTTCACGAATTGATTTAAAGGCTCGTCCATAAGAGGAGTTAATCAGCGATAGGGTGGCAATAACGACAACAATAGCAATCCCATAAGTCCACCATAAACTGGTGATGGTCGGAATCCCCTTGATGCCGAGGGCACCGTTGGTGATGGTTTGAGTATTGGTAAAAACAATTCGGATAATTTCTGAAAAACCCAAAGTCGCAATAGCTAAGTAGTCGCCCCGAAGTCTTAAACAAGGCGAGCCAATAAAAAAAGCGACGATGGTTGAAAAGATACCACCGAGTATAAGAGCGACAATAAAGGGCAGTTCAATATTGGCTAAAAAAGGGGCCATCGGTTCTAAGTAGAAGACACCAGCTCGCATCTCGACCGGGACGGTAAAGATTGCCACGGTGTAGGCACCAATGGCCATAAAACCTGCTTGACCTAGTGAAAATTGGCCTGTAAAGCCATTGACCAGATTCATAGAGAGACTGACAATGGTATAAATAGCACAAATATTAAGGATCCGTCGGACAAATGAATCGACTGTTTGATCGGCGATGCCAATGGCAAGTAAAAGTAGACCGAGAAAAAGAATCGTTTTCCAATGAACCTTTAAAAAGGTGGTGATTTTATTTTGATTTGTACTCATCTGGTCCACCTATACCTTTTCAACTTGCTTCTTACCGAGTAAACCACTTGGTAGGAAGAGTAGAATCACAATTAAAATAACAAAGGCAATGGCATCACGGTAGCCGGTTAAGGCTGGGAAAAATGCGACCATCAAGACTTCTGAAAAGCCGAGAATTAGGCCACCCAGTAAAGCCCCTTTGACATTACCAATGCCACCGATGACAGCGGCGATAAAACATTTTAATCCGGGAACTACACCCATTAAGGGCAGAACCGATGGATATTTCATACACCAAAGGATGGCACCGACGGCCGCTAGACCTGAGCCAATTCCAAAGGTTGACGAGATAACATTATTAATTTTGATACCCATTAGTTTAGCCGTGTCGTAGTCTTTGGCAACGGCTCGCATGGCCATGCCAACCTTGGTTTTATTAATAACAAAAAGTAGGATTATCATTAAGGTGAAAGCGGTAATGGGAATCACAATTGAAACCGGTTGAATGGTTAAGGTACCAAAATTGATGGGTGTTGTCATTGCTGGAAACTCTGGAAATGCTTGAGGTTTGCCCGAGAATAAATAAGTTGCCAAATTTTCTAGCAAAAAAGAAACCCCGATAGCTGAAATAAGAAGGGATGTTTTAGGGGCTTCTCGGAGTGGCCGATAGGCCGCCCGTTCAATCGTAATGCCTAGTAAAGTGGTGAGTGCAATGGTTAAAAAGAAGGTAATATACCAGGGAATTAAAAAAACTGCAATCCCAAAATAGGCAAAGTAAGCAGCCATCATGAAGATGTCTCCATGGGCAAAGTTAATTAGTCTTAAGATGCCATAGACCATGGTGTATCCAATGGCGATCAATGCATAAAGACTTCCGAGTGAAAGTCCATTAATAAGTTGCTGTAAAAATGTAGTGAGTGTCATTCCGACGACCATAATAGAACCTCTTTAATCTTTTGAATTGAAATTGAGGGTATTTGAAACAAATACCCTCAGCGATAAAATTAAGCGTTTTAATAATTATTCGACAGTAACTGAATCAAGGTAGGTAAATTTACCATCTTTTACGACTTTAATAATGGCTTCGGTTTTTTTAGCGTCGCCGTTTTCATCAATCGTGATGGTACCGGTAGCACCAACAAAATTTTCTGTTTCAGCTAAAGCATCGCGAATGTCATTGCTATCGACTGATCCAGCTCGTTCGATGGCATCGAGTAAAAGATTATAAGAGTCATAGCCAAGAGCAGTTACGGCTGCAACATTGTCGCGGTCTGGATAAGCGGCTTTATATTCGGCAACAAAGTCAACACCTTCTTGGGTAAGAGGGTTGGTGTCATCAAAGAAGGTCGACATAACCGCTCCTTCAACGTCATCGCCACCAACGCTGATAAATTCGTTCGTTTCCCAAGTATCGCCACCAATGATGGGGACAGTAATCCCTAAGGCTCGTGCTTGTCTAATCACAAGGGCGGATTCAGTATAGTTGCCAGGTGCAAAAATAACATCGGGATTAGCGGCTTTAATATTGGTTAAAATACCATTAAAATCTTGATCACCAGTGTTATAGTTACCAGTCGCAACAACGGCATCTTGATCACCTGTTAATTCGACAAAAGAATCAACGAAAAATTTAGCTAAGCCAACAGAATAATCATTAGAAACTTCTTGAACAATAGCTACCTTTTTTGCATCTAAATTTTTGTAAGCATAGTTTGCCATAACGACACCTTGGAAAGGATCGAGGAAGCAAACTCGGAAATAATAATCATTTCCTAGGGTTACTTGTGGATTGGTACAAGAAATTCCAACAGCTGGAACTTCGTTTGTTTTAACAACATCGCCAGCGGCAATGGATAAGGATGATCCCCAAGAACCAAGTAGGGCAACAACATCATCTTTTTCAATTAATCGAGCGGCAGCAGTGGTTGCTTCAGCTTTGTCTGATTTGTTATCGGCAATAACAAGTTCAACTTTTTTACCCAATACTTCTGGGCGAAGTTTATTAGCAAGTTCCACGCCTTCAACTTCCAATTCTCCACCGGCAGCATTTGCACCAGTTAAGGGTTCGAAAACACCAACTTTGATAACGTCAGAGTCTTCACTAGCAGTGGAATCAGATCCGCCGCATCCAGCCAACATGGTGGTGACAAGTGCTAAACACACCAATAATGAAAGTACTTTTTTCATAAGATTCTCCTTTTTTTTCTTCCTAATTTTATCTGCAGTCATTATATCAAATGAAGCAAAGACTATGCAAGTTTATCTTTAGCAGAAACAGATAATTTGTTAATTAATTAATAATGATTAGCATTACGGTGATAAAGAGTATTGATATGTTTATACCATTCTTCATCAATCGTTAGCAGGCCTTCTTTTGTCATCCGAAATTCCCAATTGTTTTCAATCGTTCCCGGCTTATTAATAATGGTATCACCACCATAACCACACAAATCTTGGATTGGTAAAATTACCAGATTAGCTGGACTTTTCCAAAGAGTTTTAATGATACTTCGACAAGCTGGACTATAAGCTCCTCCTATTTGCCAATCATTAGCCTGGTCTTCTTGATACTGACAATAATCTAGAGCATACGATCGTTGGTCGGGGGAGTATTCAAATAAACTACCAAGTAAGGTATTGTTGTCGTGGGTACCAGTGTAAGCTATGCAATTAGGCCGATAATTATGGGGAAGATGAAGATTGTTAAGATTATCGATAAAAGCAAAACTCATTAGGCGCATACCGGGAAAATTAGTTTGGGCAAGAAGATTTTCTAGATCAGTATCCTGAACCCCTAAATCTTCAGCAATAATCGCCGAAGTATCATGGTCGGTGGCAAATTGCTTAAAAAAATCTATGCCCGGTCCCTTAACCCATTGGCCATTAAGGGCTGATTTTGAATCGGCGGGGATTGACCAATAGGCTGAAAAAGCACGAAAATGATCAATGCGAAGAAGATCATAGCACTCAAGGCCTTTTTCTAGGCGTTTATTCCACCAAGAATAGTTGTCTTTTTTGAGGGTTTCCCAGTTGTAAAGGGGATTTCCCCAAAGTTGACCATTTTTTGAAAAATAATCTGCTGGCACACCGGCAACATTAATGGGTGACCTGTTATCATCCAGTTGAAAATACTGGGGATTGGCCCAGACATCAGCATTTTCATAAGAAAGGTAGATTGGCATGTCACCAATAAATTCAATGCCCTTTTCATTGGCATAAGCCTTTAGACTTAGCCATTGTTCTAGGAAAGCGTATTGTAAAAAGATTTCAAAATTAATAGCCTCTGAATAGTGGTCTTTAATTTTTTTAAGGGCTGTTGGATCATGAAAGGATAAGCTTTGGTCAGGCCATTTTGCCCAGTTGCTTTCATTAAAATGTTTAACGAGTATTTTATAGAGGGCGTAATCCATCAGCCAATGGCTTTCTTCTTCTTTAAAAAGCTCGATTTTTGCTAAGAGCGGTGGTTTTAGTCGAGAGTATGCTTTTTTAAAAAGATCAAAACGATTTTTAATCACTGATGAATAGGAAACCAAATAGGGGAAAGCTAAATCCTGGCTATCCTTTAATTCTTGGTGCGTTAAAAGATCCCACTCATAGAGAATGGGAAGATCGATAAATAGGGGGTTTCCGGCAAAGGCTGAATCACTTTTATAGGGTGAATAATAGTCATCTATGGGACCTAAGGGCAAAATCTGCCAATAGGAAAAGCCCATCCTTTTTAATTGATCGATAAAAAGTCGCGCTTCTTTTCCAAAGCTACCGATTCCATAAGGTCCCGGAAGTGAAAATATTGGCATTAATACGCCACTTGCTCTTTTAGTTAATGCCATAAGCATACCTCGTTAGTAGAAAAATTTTATTTATGATAAGTTTCATGGTAGATGATTTTAAAGCTCCTGTAAAGTTGTTCAAGTAGCATGATGCGAAATAATTGATGGGGAAAGGTCATTGGTGAAAATGATAACCGCCAATGAGCCCGTTTTTTGACCGCCATAGAAAGGCCCAAGGAACCACCGATGATAAAAACTAAGTGGCTTTTACCTCGAATGGTTAGGTTTTCAATTTTTTTAGAAAAATTAAGCGAATCAGAAATCTCACCATCAATATCTAAACAAATGAGAGTCGCTGAATCTTTGATGCGGGAAAGGATTTTTAAACCCTCCTGCTCAAGTATTTTTAATTTGTCGGCTTGACTGGCTTTTTCAGGAATAGGGCTATCCTTGATCTCGATAATATCTAAACGACAATAAGCAGTTAGTCGTTTAGAATATTCATCAACCGCCATTTTTAAAAATTTTTCTTTAATTTTACCGACAGCGATAATTTGGATTAGCATCTTATAGGCCGTAAACAGCTAACATACTGATAATCAGAGCGGCAGCGAGTACAAGTGCGCCAATCCGGTAGAGTCCCTTTTTTTTATGCATTTTTTCCTCCTAGACTTGAATTTTTTTCAATTATAGTCTACAATAGATTGATGATAATTGCAAGATTTATCGGGGTGTGGCTCAGCTTGGTAGAGCGCATGGTTCGGGACCATGAGGTCGGAGGTTCAAATCCTCTCACTCCGACCAGTTTAAAATTTAAAGATAAGATTATAAAATATGCTATTTCAAAGTTTAAAATTTTGAGGAGTGATCATTTCTCTAAAATTACTTGGGGATGGCTTTTTTTAGTTGGATAAAGGGTGAAAAATATCAAGTGCTAGCGAAAATTTAAGGCCTTTAGGATTAGTTTGTTTATCGCTTTGGGATAATATTTTTTAATCGGGTATATTAAAAGCAAGTGGTTAAATGCTTTTAAATCGCTTAATGGAGGTTAATAAGATGAGAAAGAGAATGAAAGTCGCCCTTATTTCAGGTGGTATTTTGGGTATTTTTTGTATCATTGGTGCCTTGATAAGGTCTAGTTTTCAAATGGAAGGCTACCTGCTTTTTTCCTTATGGTATAATCGCCTACTTATGGGTCTTTTGATCGGTTTGCCGTGGAAGAGTATTGGCTTAGCAAAGTTACTTATCCGAGGAGCAATTCTTGGTCTGATTGTATCTTTTGCTTTTTACAGTTCGACAGGATTTATCGATATTGTTAGTTTTTTAGCAGGTATTGGTTATGGAATGATTATCGAATATCTAGCATTTCGCTTTGGTCATGATCAAATACGTCTAAGGCATGAAGAGAAACCGGTCATTTAAAGAAATGAAATTTAAAAGAAGTCCGGGAATTTTCCCGGACTTCTTTTTTTACATTAAAATCATCACAAGGATGCCAGCGATAATGCCTGCTACACCAATACCAGCAGCAAAGATCCGCTCTTTTTTAACATCATCGAGCAATTCATCTTCCGACTTATAAGTCAGATGTGAGGGTTTCTTCGATGTTACCGCCCGACCGACATAGAGACGGTTTCCTCGTTTGTGAATTTCGCCAAGAATATACATGGGCTGATCTTCAGGAAGGATTTGTTCATAAAAGCGATAGCCCAAAAAACGGGACCCTGATGGACCAGAAAAATTAAAACTAAAATTGTCACGAACCCAAGAGGAGTTTTTTGATTCAAAACGATCGGCACCAGACATTAAATCGATATCACTACCAAAACTTTCCATATCGATATAGACTTTTTCATCAGAGCTATCATCAGAAAGATAAATTTCAACGGGACTTTTTTCGTTAGAGATGACTTTTTCAACCTTATTTGTGACTGTTCGGGTATTTCCTTCGTCATCACGTTCAGTCCGTGTTTCTTCACTAACGGAATACAAGGTATTTTCATAATAAGCAACCTGACGTTGCGAGAAAGGTGCTTGCACATCAGCCGTGACACTATGAAGATGGCCCTTAACCTCAGAATAATGACGATAGTTCTCATCTAAATCTAATAAGTCACCAATAATATCTAAAACATCTTTGATACAGGTCGTTTGTTGAAATTGCATTTCTTGTGCTTTGCTGGTGTTTTTTCGATAAACATACACGGCGTAGCCAATACCGGCTAGAATTAAAAGTAAACCAATGATGATATTCATGGCACTTAATCCAAGCCCATTTCGGCTTTAAGTCTAGCTAGATCATCATCGACAGCAGATTCTTTTTCAAGGGCGGCAAATTCATCAGCAATGCTAGTATCACCCTCGGCCATTTCAGCAAAAGCTTGGGCCTCTGCCTCTTTGGCATTAACCTTTTGTTCCATTTTATCAAGTTTGGAAAAAGCACTTTTACTATCAGTACTTCCTAAAGATGTACTAATTGTCTTTTGGGCATCGGCCATTTGTGAACGAGCAATCAGCATGCTTTGTTTCATCCGCGCTTCTTCGAGTTTTGCTTTTAATTGCCGAACTTGATCTTTTAGCATTGCGGTTTGGGTGCTCATCATGTCATAGGATGCTTGAAATTGATCAATGTTTTGATCAACACTGGCTTTTTGAGCAAGGGCTTTTTTAGCTAATTCTTCATTTCCAGATTGTAAAGCCATTTTAGCTTTTTTATTCCAATCCTCAGAAGAGGCTTTTGCTGATTCGAGCTGTTTTAAGGCTTGTTTCTCACTTCCCATAGCGGCCCCTAATCCTTGGGTAGCCTTATTGACTTGGGCTTCCATGTCAATAATAATTTGCTTCACCATTTTTTCGGGATTTTCCGCTTTGTCCAATAGATCATTGATGTTAGCTTTTAATAAATCGCCGACACGTTCAAAAATTGCCATTTGCTTCCTCCTTCTTGCGCTTTTGTACGCAATAAATTCTTTATTCAGTAGTCATATTATACTACTGAATAAAGAATAAGTCTATTGTTTTTTAACCGCTTTTAAAAGCCATAGAAAGGGGTTTGAAGGTATTTTGAAACCCTTTTAAAGCTTAGCTTTAATTGCACCTTTATGCTTTAAAATAGTGCTTGTTTGAAGGAGCTTTGAAGTCCTTTTAAAGACTAGGATTAATGATCAGCTACCGTCAGGCGATAAAGGCATCGACGATTTCTCCTTTAGATTGGATACTTTTTAGAGCTAGAATGAAGCTATTAATTTT
>CAZJGM010000027.1:0-21162 GCA_964545675.1 uncultured Lachnospiraceae bacterium
AATTTATTTTATTTTTTCTATTTTTTTGATTCGTTGGTCATCATGGGGTTTATCTGAGCGATCACGCTTAACAGCAACAATAGCATCAGCTGTTTCCATTCCTTCGATCACTTTTCCAAAACCAGCATATTGTCCATCTAAATGAGAAGAATCGGCAACCATAATAAAAAATTGTGAACCCGCTGAATCAGGTTGACCAGAACGAGCCATGGAAATAACACCCCGCTCATGTTTTAAATCATTCTTAATGCCATTCGATGAAAATTCCCCTTCAATGGTATGACCTGGCCCGCTTGTTCCTGTGCCTAGGGGACAGCCCCCTTGAATCATAAAGCCTGGAATCACCCGGTGAAAAATAAGCCCATCATAAAAATTATCCTCAACTAAACTTAAAAAATTTTCAACTGTTTTAGGGGCAATTTCCGGATAAAGTTCAATTGTCATTGTCTGCCCATTTTCCATTTCAATTCTTACCTTCGTTTCTGTCATCGTTTCCTCCTTAAACTTCCTATTACTTCACTATACACTATAAATAGAAATTATTAAAGTAAAAAAGAGGAGAAAATATCTCCCCGACTTTTTTTACTATTTTATTAAAACCTTTCATTTTATGAATGAAGAGAAACATCAATACGATTTAAAGACATTTCTTTTGGTAGTGCCTTCTCTAAATAATTTTTAAGAAGATTTTCAAACTCTGGGTCAACATAATCTTCGATTTTATTATCCGAGTCATTATAAATATGGACATGAAAATCGGTCTTTGCATCAAAACGCATAACTTCTTGATTATCTTTTAATTTTAAAATTAAACCTTTTTCTGAGAAAGTTTCCAAAATATTATAAACCGTTCCAACCGACATAAAGTGTCCTTGGTCTTCTAATTCTTTCATTAACATTTCAGCACTAGGATGCGTGTCCATTTGATTTAGCACATTTAAAATACTAATTCTTTGGGGTGTCGCTTTTAAACCACTTGCTCTAATCATATCAGTGTACATTTTTATCTTTTCATTTTTCATAAGAAAGAATCACTCCTACTAATTTTATATTCTAATTATATAACCAATTCTTACATTTGTCAAGAAAAGCTTGTTGATATAAGGTCTTTAGACAAACAATGTTGTTCCTACGTTCTCATTACTTGAAATATAGGTTGCAACTCCAGCATACTCAATCCCATCGATAAGTTCTTCTTTTTTAATACCCATTAAATCCATGCTCATGGTACAGGCAATAAAACGGACACCCGCTTTTTGAGATTTTTTAATCATCGTATCCAAATCATCAACATGCTTCTTTTTCATAATGCCTTTAATCATAACCGGACCCATGCCTAGCATATTCATATTAGAAAGAGGTAATTTTTTTGAGCCCTTTGGCATCATTGCACCAAACATTTTTTCCATAAAGGTCTTATTTCTTACTTTAACATCACTTTTTCGAAGAGCATTAAGGCCCCAGAATGTAAAAAACAATGTTACATTCTTACCTTGAGCCACTGCTCCTTGGGCAATGATTAAAGCCGCTAAAACCTTATCCATTTCACCACTAAAGACAACCAGTGTTGCATTTTTCTGATTTAAAGCTGGGCCTGATTGGGATAATTCGAGAGAATTTTGACTTCCCCCTTTTCTAATAATACTAATGTATTCTGAACCTTTTGTTTCCTGAGCCACTAATGAATGATTATTCGTTTCACACCAGTTTTTAACATCATTAACAAAGCCATAATCGGTCGCAATCACTTTTAAGAGCTGGCCATCTTCAATATCTTGAATGCCTTCAAAAACAGCCATTAAAGGTCCTGGGCATTGAAGACCTTGGGCATGAACAATTTTTTCAACCACCCCATGCTTATCGCCCCCCTTATCAACATTTACTTCTTCATCGATAGGGTGAAGACGACATTCTCCGGGCGTAAAATTGGGCTCAGCGATTATGTAATGGGCATTCTTATAGGTCGTATAACCACCCGAAAGATTATAGACATTTGTAAATCCATTGCCTTTTAAAATACGTGTTGCTAAATAAGCCCGATGTCCAACTTGACAGAAGACACAAATTGGCTGATCTTTTTCGATCTTAATCTCATCGATTCGGTCTCTTAAGCTATTGAGTTCAATATTAACCGATCCTTCAATCGTACCGGCTTGATTTTCAACCTCTGTACGAACATCAATAACGTAAAGACCAGCTTTAATACGATCATCGATTTGATCCCATTGCAGGGTTTTATAAGCATTTGTATTAATATTTTGGGCAATGTAGCCTAAAATATTAACCGGATCTTTCGGCGATGAAAATGGCGGAGCATAACTTAATTCTAAAGCCATAAGATCTTCAATGGTCGCATTAAAATTCATGGCCGTAGCAATCACATCGATTCTCTTTTCTGTCCCCTCTTGACCGAATCCCTGAACCCCTAAAATTTTCAAGCTTTTAGGGTCATAAAAAGCTTTTAGGCTAATGGTTGCTGAACCAGGATAGTAACTAGCATGATTAGACCGATAAGCGTGAACAACTTGATAATCCAATTTATTTTTATCGAGTAATTCCTTATTATAACCGGTTCTTGCAACAACTTTATTAAAGACTTTAAGCACTGAAGTTGCCTGAGTTCCTTTGTTTTTAATGCTTATCCCATTGATATAATCGGCTAAAATACGTCCTTGATGAATGGTTAGGCTAGCAGAATAAAAAGACAATGGTTTTTTCTTTAGAAAATCAACCTGCTCGGCAGCATCACCAATAACAAAAATATCGGGATTAATTTCCCCACTTTCGGCATCAAACACTTCAAAATTTTTACTTGTTTTTATATGCCCTTTTAGTCCTAATTTAAAGTTTCCTGATTTTGCTAATTCATTTTCAGGCTGATTGCCAACTTCAAGAATCACACAATCAGCTTCTAAAACCATGCCACTTTTTAAAACAACTTCATGGCCATTTTTTTGGAAATGATCAACTGGATCAGCTAAAATTAAATTGACACAATTGGCATTAAGCTCCTGATGAATCATTTGTGCCAATTCAAAGTCGAGTGCCTTTAAGACTTGATTTTCTTTTTCAACTAAAGTTACATTAATTCCTAGTCCCTGTAAATTCTCAACAATTTTTAAACCACCATAGCCACCACCAACAACAACTGCACGGCGTGGCCGATGTTTTACTAGCATTTCCTTAATTTGATCGGCATCATGCATGTTTTTTAAGCTAAAAACATTATCCGCTTTATCAAGCCCTTTAATTTCAGTCTTTTTACTCTTGGTCCCAGGTGATAAGATCAATTTATCGTAGGTCTCTTGATAAATTTCACCGGTTTGGTAGTCTTTGACATCAACTAATTTAGCATTGGGATAAACCGCTTTGACTTCACTAAAATTACGAAGATCAAGATTAAAGCGTGTTTCTAAGGATTCTTTTGTGTGGATCTGTAATTTTTGCCGATCCGAAAAAACATCGCCCATATAGTAGGGTAAGCCACAATGATCCAGCGATACATATTCCCCTCTCTCAAATAAAATGATTTCATCCTCTTCATTTAAACGCCTCAAGCGAGCCGCTGCTGTTGCCCCTCCTGCCATCGCTCCGACAATTAATATTTTCTTCATCCATTACTCCTCTCCGTAAAAAATACTTGCAAAATGGAAAGCCTGATAAGCCTGTCACCTTTGCAAGTATTATATCATAAATGATTCAAAATGACTCATTCTTAAAGGATAAATGATTTAAATATACAAGCTTTTAAATATACAAGCTTTTCTAAATCGGTTTACGCTGTCATCTTTAATTTTTTCTTATAGTCAATGTATTCATCATAGGTTGACAAACGATCGATTATCCCTTCATCACAAATTTCAATGATGCGATTAGCGACGGTTTGAATAAATTGATGATCATGGCTAGCAAATAGGATAATTCCTTTATAATCAATTAAACCATTATTAACCGCTGTAATGGATTCAAGATCTAAGTGGTTAGTCGGTTGATCCATTACAAGAACATTGGCATCAAACATCATCATCCGTGATAACATGCAGCGGACCTTTTCGCCACCTGACAAGACCTGCACTTCTTTATAAATATCATCACCTGAAAAGAGCATCCGACCTAAAAATCCTCGGATATAGGTTTCAGTTACTTCTTCTGTATATTGTTGTAGCCACTTGCAAATATTTAAATTACAATTATTAAAAAATTCACTATGATCTTTAGGAAAATAAGATTGACTGGTACTGATTCCCCATTTAAAACTTCCTGCATCAGCTTCCATCTCGCCCATAAGAATTTTAAAGAGGGTCGTCATGGCTGCCTCATTATCGCCTAAAAAAGCAATTTTATCATTTTTATTAACCCGAAAACTGACATTATTCAAAATTTTTACCCCATCGATTGTTTTTGATAAGCCCTCAACGGTGAGAATTTCTTTTCCTGGTTCTCGCTCCATATTAAAACCCATCCAAGGATATTTTCGGGATGAAGAAGGCATTTCCTCGACGGTTAACTTATCAATTAGTTTCTTTCTTGAAGTCGCTTGTTTTGATTTTGATTTGTTGGCCGAAAATCGAGCAATAAAACCTTGTAATTCTTTAATTTTATCATCATTCTTTTTATTCTGATCTTTAAGTAAACGCTGCATTAATTGACTAGACTCATACCAAAAATCATAATTACCAACATAAACTTTAATTTTCCCAAAATCAATATCGACAATATGGGTACAAACATCATTAAGAAAATAGCGGTCATGAGAAACAACAATAACCGTTCCTTGGTAGTCAACTAAAAACTCTTCTAACCACTCAACGGCTTGGATATCTAAATGGTTTGTCGGCTCGTCAAGCAGTAAAATTTCTGGTTTACCAAATAAGGCTTGGGCTAAAAGGACCTTTACTTTTTGATTGCCAGAAAGATTTTCCATCTTCAGATCAATCACCTCAATCCCTAAGCCTAAACCTTGTAATAAGCGAGACGCATCAGACTCTGCTTCCCAACCGCCCATTTCAGCAAATTCACCTTCTAACTCTCCGGCTTTGATTCCATCATCATCTGAAAAATCCTCTTTCATATAGATAGCATCTTTTTCTTTCATTACTTGGTATAGGTGCTGATTTCCCATAATAATGGTATCAAGTACCGTATGGTCATCAAAGGCATAATGATCTTGCTTTAAAACCGACAAACGTAAATTTTCGGGATAATGAACATTTCCCTTGGTCGGTTCTAAATCCCCTGATAACAAACGTAAAAAGGTTGATTTTCCTGCCCCATTTGCTCCGATCACACCATAGCAATTGCCCGGTGTAAATTTTATATTAACGTCTTTAAATAAGTCGACTCCACTAAAATTCAAACTTAAATCTGATACTGTAATCATCGTTTACCTCCGATTTTTAAATTTCACAAAGAAAAGGCCCTTATCAGTCTTGCCGATACGAACCTTTATCTTATTATAACCTTAAGTTCTAAAAAATACCAGAACTTTATCCTCATACCAGCTTTGATTGGCCACTTCCTTAATTTTAATTATTTTGATGTTAATCATTGAATTTTTTGGCTATAATTAAGATGAGGTGATGGAAATGAAAATTGAGTACAACAAACTTGTACGGGATAAAATTCCCCAAATTATTAAAGACAGTGGCCGAACCTGTGATTTTAAAGTTTTAGATGACCCTGAAATGAAAGAAGCCTTAAAGGAAAAACTCATCGAAAAAGCCCAAGTTTTTTCAGAGAAACCATCTGAAGATGAGTTATCGGATATTTATGAGCTTTTAGATACCATCGTTGAAAGCTATGACTTTGAACCCTTACATATCGATTATCTAAAACTCCGAAATGTAGAAAATAAAGGCTCTTATTCAAGTCGAACCTATCTTATTTCAGTCGATGATGGACAATAGGTTTTATTGGCCCCAAAATTAATTGTTTTTGGGGCTTTACCTTTAATAAGTAAAAGCATGCTCAAAGTGATTGATACTATGATCCGTTTGATCACCATAAATTTCAACAACATCAAAACGAAAACCATAAGCGTCACATTTTTTTTCCTTAATATACCACAAGGCTGTTTTTAAGATACGCTTTTGTTTAGCTCTCGTGACCGCTTCTCTGGGATAGCCATAATCTAAGTTTTTTCTAAATTTTACCTCAACAAAAACGATCGTTTGATCTTTTTCTAAAATAAGATCAATTTCTCCGCTTGCCTTCTTGTAATTTAAGTCACGAAGACAATACCCTTTATTTTCCAAATAACGACAAGCGATCGCTTCTCCAGCTTGTCCTTTTTTATAATTATACCGCTTCACATTTCTTCTCTCAGTCTATAAACTTCTTAATAAAACTTTGTCGATGAATCGGTGTCGGACCATATTCCTTAAGTGCCCTTATGTGTTCGGCCGTCCCATAGCCCATGTTGGTATTAAATCCATACTGGGGATAGATTTCATGGTAATCTTCCATCAAATGGTCTCTAAATACCTTGGCAACAATGCTGGCAGCAGCAATGCTATAAACGCTGGCATCGCCTTGAATAATACTGCGCTGAGGAATAGTTGTATCAATGGTCATGGCATCTAATAAGACCAAGTCTGGCTTTATCTTAAAATTATTAAGTGACTCCTCCATTGCTTTTTTTGTTGCGCTTAGGATATTAATACCATCAATCACTTTTTCATCAACCATGCCAATGGCATAATCACAAGATTCAGCGATAATTTTTCGATTCAATTCTTCTCGTTTCTTTTTCGATAACTTTTTCGAATCATTGATATCAGAAAGCAATGAGCTTTTAGGCATAATAATTCCACAAGTGACAACCGGTCCAGCGAGAGGACCACGACCGACCTCATCGATTCCGGCAATCACGTCGTAACCAGCAGCATAATAGGTCTCTTCAATTTCTTTAAGACCTTTAATGCGCTCTTGTTCAATTCTTAATTTTCTATTTTTCATCTCAAGGTTTAAGCCTAATTTTTTGACTGATTGCCGGGGATCTTCTAATAATTCAAGAATAAAGGTCTCTGTGTCGGCATTTTCTAGTAAAAAAGCATTAATCTCTTTGACTGTCATTTTTGAAAATCGCATCGGCTTTCCTCTCTCATACTGGTTGTTCGATCGTGATTCGCCCAATTTTTCCATTTTTAAAATCGTTAAGAATTTGATTGGTCGTTCGCATATAATCGTAGTCTCCACCCTTAACTAAAAAACCCCGTTTTTTGGCAATGTCATCAAATACTTGATAGAGTGGTTTTTTCCCAATTTCGATTTGATAGGTCTTTTCGACATGTCGAGGATAATATTTAACAAGATAAGCTAAAAGATCTGCTGCTAAATTTTCTTTTTCATATAAGCTATCCTTAATCGAACCAAGCCAAGCTAAATGAATGCCGACCATGGGATCATCAAACTTCGGCCAAAGAATTCCCGGCGTATCAAGAAGCATAATATTTTCAGGTGTGTTAAGCCATTGTTGGCCTTTTGTCACCCCCGGTTTATTACCGACCTGGGTCTTTCTTTTACCAATCAAGCTATTAATTACCGTTGATTTGCCAACATTTGGAATCCCACATACTAAACACTTGATCTGAAATTTATTTTTAATATTTAAGGATTGAATTAGCCGAATAAGATTGTTTTTCATATTCCGATCAAAGGCATGGTAGAGTAAAATTTCATCGGCCATGTTTTGGTCTTTAAAGGTCTGGACCCATTTTTCACTGACCGCCGGATCGGCTAAGTCAGCCTTGTTAAGAAGTAAAAGATGTTGTTTATGGGCCGTGTATTGACGAATATCGGGGTTTTTACTCGACATCGGCAAACGGGCATCAACGACTTCAATGACGACATTAATTAATTTAAGTTTCTCTTTAATCTCTCGGTTGGCCTTGGTCATGTGACCTGGATACCATTGGATTTGCTTTTCCATCACTCAACCCTCCCAATCGCATCGAAAGGCCATAACCTGAAAATAACTTTTCCATCGATATCTTTTTCATCGACAAAACCGAGGGCTGAAAAACGACTATCGGAACTATTGGCCCGATTATCGCCCATAACAAAATAAGTCCCCTCAGGCACAGTAACGGCTTTAAAATCTTCATAAGGTTTAAGGTTAATATAGTTTTCATCGAGGGGATCACCATTAACATAGACGACCATATCCTTAATCTCAATGGTGTCCCCACTCATGGCAATAACCCGCTTGACATATTCGATATTATCAGAAT
The DNA here is from genome assembly GCA_964545675.1 of uncultured Lachnospiraceae bacterium. GTDB lineage: Bacteria > Bacillota > Clostridia > Eubacteriales > Eubacteriaceae > Acetobacterium. The sequence goes on from CAZJGM010000027.1 coordinate 8,232, forward strand.
AACTTAAAATAACAATATCACCATAAGCTGGCTCGCCTATGGTATAACCAATTTTATTAACAATCAACCGGTCCCCTTCTTCTAAGGTTGGAAACATTGAACTTCCTTGGACCAAAACGAAGTCAAATAAAAACATTTTAATAATAAATGCTAAAATAATGGCAATTAATGCTGATTGAACCCACTCTTTTATTTCTGTTTTATTGCTTTTTTCCTCATCCATAATGGTTTCTCTTTCTCTGATTTATTTCAGAACAAAAAAGAGGCTTTTCAGCCTCTGAATTATACTCGTTTTTCTTTAACCTTAGCTGCCTTGCCCACTCGTTTACGAAGATAATTTAGTTTAGCACGACGTACCTTACCATGGCGAACAATTTCAACCTTTTCAATCTTAGGAGAATGGAGTAAAAACGTTCGTTCAACACCAATCCCATAGGAAAGCTTTCGCACCATAAATGTTTGACTGATCCCGCCATTTTGCTTTTTCATGACGACACCCTCAAAGATTTGGATTCGTTCTCTTTTTCCTTCAACAACCTTAACATGAACCTTAACAGTATCGCCAACATTAAATTGAGGAACTTGTTCTTTCATGTTCTCCTGTTCAATTTTTTTAATAATATCCATTATGTTCTCCTTCATTCGATTTACGACGTTCTTATATCACCTACATTGGAACATCTCTTTATTAATAGACCAACATATTATACAACTTAATCACTTATTATGCAAGTTTTTTTCATAGACTTCATATAGGTCAGGGCGAATAGTCTTTGTCTTTTCAATGGCTTTTTCTAGCCGCCATTTTTTTATTTGAGCATGATGTCCTGAAAGCAAAATTTCAGGAACGCCCTTTCCATTAACTTCTCTTGGTTTTGTGTACTGAGGATACTCAAGGAGTCCTGCCTCAAAGGATTCTTCGGCTAGACTTTGATCATTACCTAAAAACCCCGGAATATTTCGGGCAACCGCATCAGCCATCGTTAAAGCCGGCAGTTCTCCTCCAGTCAAGACATAGTCGCCTAGGGAAAATTCTAAATCAACGTAATGGTCAATCACCCGTTGATCAACGCCCTCATAATGACCACAAATAAAAATAAGTGCCTGTGATTTTGAAAGCGTCTGACCCTCTTCTTGAATAAAGGGTCGTCCACTCGGTGTCGGGAAAATAACTGGTATCCTTTGATAATTATCAATACTCTCAAGGGCTCTAATAATTGGCGGTGCTGCCATCACCATTCCCGCCCCACCCCCAAAGGGAGTGTCATCAACCTTATGATGTTTATTGCCAGAATAATCACGGATATTGATAATTTCAACAGCCACTAGATCTTTTTCAACCGCCTTAGCCATCATTCCTGACGCAAAATAGGTCTCAAAAATCTCTGGGAATAAGGTTAAAAAATAGTATGTCATAATTCTAGAATTTCCTTTGGAATACATGTATCCATCCGAGCATTTGGGAGGTCAATTTTTTTAATATAACGTTTTCGCGCCGGCACACAATAGGTTTTTTTATCCGATTCGATCATGTAAATATCAATTTCCCCAGTCTGTTGAACATCGACAAGTTTACCAAGCAATAAAGATTCATTATAGACCGAAAGCCCTTTTAAATCTTCAATAAAATATTCATCTTCACCTAAAGGAACCGCTTCATTGCGATCAATGCCAATCATCATTCCGGTAAACGTTTGAGCCTGATCACGATTATCAATACCATTTAAAATCAGTAAAACCTGGTCTTTATGGAGTCGACAATTCTTAATTTGAAAGTCACTTTCTTTTTTTTGATTAAAGAGTGTAACTGTTTCTAATTCAAAATAGCGATTAATATCATCGGTTAAAGCTTTGATCTTTAATTCCCCTTTAACACCGTGAACCCCTAAAACCTTTCCGATTATCATCTTCTTTTTCGTTTTCATTTTTTTCTCCTGTTTACAATCTGATCATTGCATTAATCATTTTCTTAATCGTTTCCTAATTCCGATTTCTTAACGATCAAAGTTTCAATAAAAAAAAGAGCTGTTTGCACAGCCCATGTCGCTTATTGAACAATCTCCAACATGACACGTTTATCTTCTTTTGTGGCAGCGGCTTTTATGACGGTTCGAATTGCTTTAGCAATGCGTCCCTGTTTTCCGATCACCTTACCCATGTCGTCTGACGCAACTTTCAATTCAATTACAATCGATTGGTCGCTTTCCACTTGGGTGACTGAAACGTCATCAGGATGATCAACTAGAGACCTTGCAATGATTTCGACAAGTTCTTTCATCATAACCCCTCCTATTCGATGATATTCTCTTTCTTCAATAAATATTTTACTGTATCCGTTGGTTTTGCGCCATTACTTATCCATGTTTTTGCACGATCGGCATCAATTTTAATTATTACTGGTTCTTCTAATGGATTATAATATCCAATTTCTTCAATAAATTTACCATCTCGCGGTGCCCGTGAATCGGCAACAACAACTCGGTAAAAAGGTGTTTTCTTTTTTCCCATTCGTTTTAATCTAATTTTAACGGCCATTTTTATCCCCCTCTCTAAAGTTTTAATCTTTTATCTGATGACTAGTCGTCAATGATAACTTTTTTACATAAATGGCAATTTCATACGTCCTTTTTTCCCATGGGGATTTGACATCTGTTTCATCATTTTTCGTGATTGTTCAAATCCTTTTAAGAGACGATTGACATCAGAAACCTTTGTACCACTTCCTAAGGCAATTCTTTTACGCCTGCTGGCATTAATAATATTTGGTTTTTTTCGCTCAGCTTGGGTCATGGACAAAATAATTGCTTCTGTTTGTTTAGTATTTGCCGCCGATAGGTCCATTCCTTTTAAGGATTTCTTATTGGCACCAGGAATCATTTCAAGCAAACTATCAAGCGATCCCATCTTATCTATTTCTTTCATTTGATCTAAAAAATCATTTAGATCAAACTCCTGTTTTCTAATTTTTTCTTCGAGAACTTTGGCTTTATCCTCATCCATCATATTTTGGGCTTTATCGATGAAAGATAATACATCACCCATTCCTAAAATCCGTGATGCCATCCGGTCAGGATAAAAAAGTTCAATATCCCCCAGTTTTTCCCCCGTCCCAATATATTTTATTGGTTTTTGGGTTGAATAGGTAATTGACAAGGCCGCTCCACCACGGGTATCGCCATCGAGCTTGGTCAAGATCACCCCAGTAATTTCTAATAAACGATTAAATTCATTGGCGACATTTACCGATTCCTGGCCGGTCATTCCATCGACAGTTAAAAGAATCTCGGTTGGCTCAATTGCTTCTTTAATCTGGACTAATTCGCCCATTAAGGCCTCATCAATCTGAAGTCGTCCGGCCGTATCAACGATCACTAAATCATGGCCTTCTTCTTTGGCTTTTTTTAGACCTCGTCTAGCAATGCCAACGGGATCTTTAAGGTCTTTTTCTGAATAAACATCGATTGATAACTCTTCACCAAGTAATTCCAATTGCCGAATTGCCGCTGGTCGATAGACATCACAAGCCACTAAAAGTGGTTTAAATTTATTTTCTTTTCGCAAAAGATTGGCCAGTTTTCCTGCTGTTGTTGTTTTCCCGGCTCCTTGTAGACCAACCATCATAAAGATGTTTTCATCTTCAAAATCGAGACGTTCAATTTCGCCTCCAAGAAGGCTCGTCATTTCATCTTTGACGATTTTAATAAATTGCTGGCCGGGAGTCAAACTGTTCATGACTTCGGCCCCAATCGCTCGCTCACTAATGTTTTTAGTAAATTGCTTAACGACTTTAAAGTTAACATCAGCTTCAAGAAGAGCCATTTTAATGTCTCGGCTTATTTCTTTAATGTCTTTTTCGTTAAGCTTTCCTTTTCGTTTAAGCTTCGTAAATATATTTTGGAATTTTTCATTTAATCCTTCAAATATCATAATTGCCTCTAATTTTCCTCATTTACACCATTTAATTGGTTGACAATGGCTAAAATCTTCCGCTCTATGCCATGATCTTCAAGATTTAAAGCCAAATCCTGTAAATCCCCTTGAAGTTCTTTAATAATTTTTCGTCTATTTAAAAATTTAGCCATCAATCCTAATTTGTCTTCATAAGATTCCATCATCAAACGAGACCGTTTAATCACGTCAAAGATCCCTTGACGGCTAACAGATAAGACCTCAGCAATTTCAGCTAAACTATAATCATCATTATAATAGTATTCAAGGATTTGCTTTTGTTTGTCAGTTAATAATTCGCCATAAAAATCAAAAAGATAAGATTCTTTCATTTTCTTTTTCATCATCACCTACATGTCGTAAAGGAATTTCACTTGACGACTTAATAATTATAAGGTGGTTTATAAAAATTGTCAAGTATTATTCAAAGAGTAAATCAATAAATTTATCAGGCTCAAAAATGATCAGATCTTCTGATTTTTCACCGATCCCAATAAACTCAATTGGAATGTTTAATTCGTCGATTATGGCAATGGCTATACCACCCTTAGCGGTGCCATCAAGTTTTGTTAAGACAATGCCACTGACATCAACACTCTCTTTAAAGACCTTGGCTTGATTAAGAGCATTTTGTCCGGTAGTGGCATCAAGCACAAGTAAATTGTGGACTGTAAAACCCTCTCCTTCACGGGCGATAACCCGGTTGATTTTTTCTAACTCCTTCATTAAATTTACTTTGTTATGAAGCCGTCCCGCCGTATCACAAATAAGTAAATCGGCTTGCCGAGCTTTAGCAGCACCAATAGCATCAAAAACGACCGAACTCGGATCAGCTCCAGTAACACTTTTAATAATATCGACACCAACACGGTTGGCCCATTCTTCTAATTGTTCCACAGCCGCAGCCCTAAAGGTATCGGCTGCGGCAATGACCACTTTTTTCCCATCTTTTTTATAGCGACTGGCTAGTTTGGCGATTGTCGTTGTTTTTCCCACCCCATTAACCCCAACTACTAGCATAATAGTCGGACTTGCTAATTCTTCAGTCTCGATTGAAACTTTATTAATTAAAATTTCTTTTAATAAGACCATCACCTCTTCTTTAGTTTTTGAACGATTTTCTTTAATTTTCACCCTTAAAGCATCGGTAATTGAGCTGGCTGTCTGAATTCCTAAATCAGCTAAAACAAACATCTCTTCGAGCTCATCAAAAAAATCATCATCAAAATTTCCCATAAACATTACATTTTCAATTTTTTCTTTGAAATCATCCTTAGTTTTTACCAGTCGATTTCGCATTCGTTCATATAAACTTAATTCCATCTTTATTCCTCCTAATTAGCTATAATCGATCAATCGAACCGATACGAGTTGAGAAATACCATCGTTTGACATTGACACACCATATAAATGATCACAGACTTCCAAGGTTCTCCTACGATGGGTGATCGTTATAAATTGATTGTTTTTAGCCATTTTCTTTAAGTAATTAATATAGCGAAAAATATTTTGTTCATCAAGGGCCGCATCGACCTCATCAATCACACAAAAAGGTGAGGGATTTATTTCTAAAAAAGCAAATAAAAGAGCAATGGCAACCATTGACTTTTCACCGCCAGAAAGAAGTGAAAGTTGCCGTAGTTTCTTTCCTGGCGGTTGAGCAACTAATTCAATACCACCTTCTAAAACGCCTTCTGGATTGGTAAATTCTAAATAAGCGTGACCACCTTCAAAAAGAATCGAAAAAATACGAGTAAAACTTTCCTGTACTTTAATAAAATTTTCTTTAAACTGCTTGGAAATTGCCTGGTAAAGTTCTCGAATAATCTTCAACAGTTCTGTCTTTCCCAGCTTTAAATCCTCTAATTGGTCTTCCATATAGTTGTGCCTTACTAAGAGCTCCTGATAAGAATCAATGGCCTCTGTATTAATACTACCCAATTGGTTGATTTTCTTTTTTAACTGGTCTTGCCTTTTGCTTGAGCATTCACGATCATTTAAAAGGTCTCTTTTTAGATAATCTTTATAAGCATCTTCCGCCATCAAATGATTCATTCCATAATTCTCAAACATGTTTTTTTCAAGATGACCAATAGTCACTTCCAAGGTTTTTATTTGGCTGATGATTTTATTTTTCAAGTCATTATTGATAATCAACTGATGATTTGCTTCTTTAACTTTTTCTTGTAGACTAGCTAATTCTTCACTATTTAAATTATAACGCTCCTGATTTTTCTTTAACTTTTCTTTCAATTTAAGGCTATTATTTTTTAAATCATCACTTTTTTCATCGAATTCTTTTTCATCCTTAAGTAATTTTTGATCTTGTTTTTGATAGTCATTAATTTGTTCATCAATTTCTACAGCTCGCTTTTTTTTCTCTTGAAGATGATTAGATAAAAAATCATGCTGTTTTTGAAATGAGTAAATCTCTGCTTCAATTCTCGTTTTATCCATTTCAAGTTTTTGTAATTCAAGACGCCTTTTTTCAATTGTCTCTCTTAAGTGTTCAAGTTGCTTTTGCCTGTCAGATTCGTCAATTCCTTCTTTTTTTTCTTCATATTCTACTTCAATTTCCGCTTGCCTATGACTTAATCTTTTTTTCTGAGCCAATAATTTTTTTTCTTCTTCTTCAAAGTCATGAATTTGAAGATTTATTTCACTTATTTGATGGCTTAGACCTTTAACACTTTCTTCTTTTTCCCACAGTTGACGATCGACTACTTTGATCTTTTCTTCAAGGTTAATTAACGTTTCTTTTTCTTTCTTTATCAATCCTTCAACTTCTTTTACCTTAGCCATAAGCTGGTTTTGCTTTTCATTCTTTTTGCTAATACTTTCTAGAAGACTATTAATTTCAATTTTTTTTGATAAGGGTGTTTCTTTGCTCTTCTTATTTTGTCCACCCAGTATTGCCCCTCCTGGATAAAAAATCTCACCATCTAGGGTAACAATGGTAAAGCGTCCATTTAATAGCTGGTGAACATCTTTCCCACTTTCAAAGCTATCGGTTATAATTGAACGGCCTAATAAATTCTGAGCGCATTTTAAAAACTCAGCTTTTGTTTCAACCAAATCTGCTGCCACTCCTTCAACTCCCTCGATTGCTTTTAATTTTTGGAGTGTTTTTTGGTCGATCAGATTCGTTCTTAAATTATCAAGAGGTAAAAAGGTCGCCCTCCCTAAATGTTCTTTTTTTAAGAGATTAATACATTGCCTTGCAATATCGACCTTTGACACAACAATGTTTTGACTTTTTCCCCCTAAGGCAACATCGATTGCTCGTAAATATCTTTTTTTTGTTGTCAGTAACTCTCCGACCGGTCCATATACTTCCTCATGAGCAGGACCCAATTCTTTCTCTGATGTCATTATTTTTCGGATGGCCGGAAAGTAATCTTGATAATTTGCTTGAATATTTTTTAAATAATCAAGCTTTGATCGACTGACTTTAATCATATTGGATTCGTCTTGAAGCTTTTCGATCAACATTTGGTATTTTTCCCTTGTTTTTAAATGGTGCCTATCTAATTCTTTTTGTTTAAGGTCTAACTGATTTTTTTTTGTAAGTTCATTACTTAGTTGGTCTTTTATCCCTTTAAGTTTTTTTTGCCACTGATCTTGCTGATTTTGTCGCTCTTTAAGGTCTTGCTCTAATTGCTTTAAGCGAGTTATGATACTTTGGATTTCACTTCTTAGACTAATCCGAGTTTCTATCAAAGCTTCTTTTCTTTTTTGCTCATTTAAAACTTTTTCTTGGTCTTCTTTAAGCTGATTTCTTGCTAGTGATTCTTCCATAAGTACTTCTTCTAAAGCTGCTTTTTTATCAGCTTGATTTTTTTGAAGATCTTCGAGCTGTTCACGTCGTTTTTTTATCTCTTTAAGCTGGTCATCGATTTTTTGTTGATTTTCTAATACGTCTACTTGACTATCTTTTACTTCTAATTTCAAACGATCTTGACTGGTCTGATTTGCTTGTCTTTGACTCTGGGACTGAAAAATTTCTTTTTGAAAACGATCGAGTTTATTCTTAATAACACTCAGATCACCACGGTTTTTTTCAATTACATCTAAAAGCATCCGGTTTTCAATGGTTAATTCTTGATATTTTTTATCAATGTCATTAATGTCGCTATCATTGGCTTGACAGGTCTTTACTTGCTTGCTAAGATCGTTTTTTAACCCTGATAATTTTTTTGATAATTCATTTATTTGCTGGTGAAATAAAACAACATCGACTATTTTGAGTTCCTCATAAAGTTTTAAATAGTTGCTTGCTTTATCGGCCTGCTTTTTAAGTGGACCCAGCTGTTTCTTGATTTCGGCTAAAATATCATCTAGTCGATCTATATGGTCGTTGGTCACTTCTAATTTTTTCTCGGCATCATTTTTTTTATTTTTGTAGGAAACAATCCCCACCGCTTCTTCAAATATCACTCTAAGTTCATTGGGACTACTGGCCACAATTTTTTCAATCCCCCCCTGACTAATAAGGGAATAACCATTTTTTCCAAGGCCTGTATCCATAAAGATACTTTGAACATCTCGTAATTTACAAGACTTTTTATTAATCCGATAATCACTTTCTCCACTGCGGTATAACTTTCTACCTATCTCAATGTATTTGGGATAATTAGAAAGTTCCCCATCACAATTATCTAATACTAAAACCACCTCCGCATAGGCAGATGGTGGTTTTTTTTGCGTACCGGAAAAAATAACATCTTCCATTTTTTTTCCTCTTAGAGATTTAATGCTTTGTTCACCTAGTACCCATTTAATGGCATCGGTGATATTACTTTTACCACTACCATTTGGTCCTACAATAGCTGAAATTCCTTTAGAAAACTCCAAATTAATGGGATCTTTAAAGGATTTAAATCCCGTGATTTTTAATGTCTTAAGATGCAATTTTTCACCTCTTTTTTAGGATTGATTTTGAATCTCATTAAGATAATTTCGGGCTGCATCCTGTTCGCCTTCTTTTTTGCTTTTTCCAACCCCATTACTAACACATCCATGATTAAGAATTAAATCGATAAAAAAAGTTTTATTATGTTCCGGTCCTTCTGATTTTGCTAAATGATATTCAATAATATTGTCATTATTTTTTTGAATAAATTCTTGTAACTCCGTTTTATAATCTTTTACTAAAGACCCTTTTAATGCCAAGTTAATATTTGTTTTAAGAATCTCAAGGACAACCATTCTAGTGTTTTCAAAATCACTATCCAAAAAAACTGCTCCAATAAGTGCTTCAAAGGCATTAGCCAAATTTGATTTACGATGTCTGCCACCGGTTACAATTTCACCTTTTCCAAGTCGCATATATTCCCCTAAGCCCAGTTGAGTGGCCGCTTTTGAAAGTGACTCAGCACATACAATATTGGAACGGATTTTCGTCATCTTACCTTCTGATAATTTGTGAGATAAGTATAAATACTCACTGATAATCAGTTCCAATACTGCATCCCCTAAGAATTCCAAACGTTCATTATTCCTCGCATTTCCTGAATGAGAGCTATGTGTCAAGGCATTCTTTAATAACTCGCGATTTTTAAAGCGATAATCGATCCGCTCTTCAATGATCATTGATACTCCTTTTCAATCAACAAGAGCCACCAAAGAAAAATACAGTTTATTATTATTTAAGGCAATTCTTTTCACTTGGTGACTCTGTCATTTATTCAATCACATCCATAATATCTTCAATAGTTTGTATCTCTTCCAACCGATCTTCATCAATTTTAATGCCAAACTCATCTTCAAATGCCATGATTAATTCAACGAGGTCTAGAGAATCAGCCTCCAAATCAGCAATCAGAAACGTATCATAGGTCAGGTCATCAATACTGACATCCAATTGTTCTGAAATAATTGTTTTAACTTTTAAAAGTTTCTCTTCCATGATTTACACCTCAAATCGTTTAATATCTTCTGTAATTTTCAACAATACATCATTTTCAACAAATTTAATGCTTTGCCTAATCGCATTCTTAATGGCATAGGCATTACTGCTGCCATGAGCCTTAATAATCCCACCCTTTACACCTAAAAATGGTGCCCCACCGTATTCACTATAATCAAATTGTTTCTTAAACTCTTTTAAATTCTTCTTAATCAGCATCCCTCCAATTTTCCCTGAAGTACTGGTCATGATCGATTCTTTAATGCCATTCATTAAGTATCCAGCCACACCTTCTGTTAATTTTAAAACAATGTTTCCGGTAAAGCCATCACAGACTAAAATATCCACTTCTGTTTCAAGGATATCACGGGCTTCTACATTGCCAACAAAATTATAGGGGGATTCTTCCAGTAAGGCATAGGCAGATTTTACCAAAGTATTTCCCTTTTGGGATTCACTTCCAATATTAATCAAACCGACACTTGGATTTTTTTTGCCAAGAACATTTTCAAAATAAATCGTCCCTAATTGGGCAAATTGTAAAAGGTAGAGGGCCTTGCAATCAGCATTAGCCCCAGTATCAATTAAAAGAGATACCCCTTTCTTTTTCGGAAGGGTAGAGGCTAAAGCAGGACGTTTAATGCCTTTAATTCGACCGAGCTTTAATAAGCCGCCCGCCAGCAGGGCTCCAGTACTTCCAGCTGAAATTAAAACAGAATTATTGCGTTTTTTCATTTCTTCTAGGGCAACAACTAATGAGGAATCATTTTTTTGACGAATTGCCAAGGCCGGATCTTCGGTATTTTTAATTAGCGTTTGGGCATGAATAATTTCTATTTTTTCCTTAGCAAAAGTATATTTTAAAAGCTCAGCTTCCAAAAGTGATGTTTTCCCTACTAAAATCAAAGATACACCATATTCATTTACAGCATCGACAGCTCCTTTAACCAGTTCAAGAGGTGCATGATCGCCACCCATGGCATCTAAAAATATATTCAAAATTGACCATCCTTTATTTTATACTATAAACGTTTCTTTATCATAAACAATTCTACATAGAGAAAAAACAGAGACTAGGCTCTGTTTATTCATCAAAACTAATGACACTCACGTCTTTATATGTCCCACACGATTTACAGACTCGATGTGGTAATTTAATTTCTCCACATTTCGGACACGTACTCATTCCGGGAATATTCAATTTATAATGAGTTCTTCGTTTATCACGACGGGACTTGGAAGTTTTTCTCTTTGGTACAGCCACTATTAACACCTCCTACTTATAGAATTCGATCACTTACAATAAATCTTTTAACGCTTCAAAGCGAGGGTCAATTTCACCTTCAGTCTCACAGCTGCATTGTTCGTGATTTAAATCGGCACCACATTTTGGACATAAACCCCTGCAATCATCTTGACATAAAATACGAAATGGTTCATTGATATAGATAAGATCATCAACAAGTGGTAAAAGATCCAACTCTGTTGCATCATCAATCGAAACCGTGTCAGCATAGTCATAATGACATGAAACCGGGGTTGGTTCCAAACAACGTGCACACGGAAAAATCATCGTCGCTTTGACTGTAAATTGAATAAAAAATTCATATTTTGAAAGCTTGACGATGGTACCTTCAACTAAACCACCATCTTCATCTAGTACCCCCTCAAGATCATGCAAATCCTTGTTTTGAATGCTGAATTTAAAAGGGGTTGATTCTTCCTGTATTAGCTTATTGATTTCAATTTTCATAAGTTCACTCCAAATTGGCAATCTTTATTATATCGACGAATCTCCGCTTTGTCAAGTATAATACTTTACATCATTTTACTAAGTTCAAGGTGTCTCTCGCGATCATCAATTCTTCATTGGTTGGGACCACCATTACTTTTGTTGCTGAATCCTCTGCTGAAATAACCATCGCTTTTCCCCGTTGGCTATTGGCCTCTTCATTTAATTTAACCCCAATAAAGGTCAAACCATCACAAATAATTTTACGCGAGTCCGATGCGTTCTCACCTAAGCCAGCCGTAAAAATAATACCATCAACGCCATCCATGGCTGCCACATAGGCTCCAATCGTTATTTTAACCCGATAATGAAATATATCAAGGGCTAATTGGGCCCGATCGTTACCTTCATCCGCCGCTTTTTCAACATCTCGAAAATCTGAACTCACCCCTGAAACACCAAGAACACCAGATTTTTTATTCATAATTTGATCAACTTCTTTAACTGAGTATCCCTTGTTTACTAAAAAGGGAATAATTGCCGGATCAATATCGCCACATCGTGTTCCCATGGCTAGTCCTGCGAGTGGAGTTAAACCCATTGACGTTTCAATTGATTTCCCGTTTTTAACGGCGCAAACAGAAGCCCCATTGCCTAAGTGACAAGATATTAATTTTAAATTTTCAATTTTTTCACCCATTAAATCAGCTGCTGCTTGACTGACAAATTTATGGGAGGTTCCATGAAAACCATATTTGCGAATCTTATATTTTTCATATAATTCATAAGGAAGAGGATACATATAGGCCTCAGCAGCTAGTGTCTGATGAAAAGCCGTATCAAAAACACCGACCATTGGTACTTCTGGCAAGAGTTCTTTACAGGCTCGAATACCAATTAAGTTTGCGGGGTTATGAAGTGGGGCTAATTCAGAGCATTCCTCCATTTTTTTAATGACTTCATCATTAATACAGACAGAATCAGAGAATGCCTCACCCCCGTGAACCGTTCGATGGCCAATCGCTGAAATTTCTTCAAGATTTTTAATCACGCCATAATGACGATCAACTAATGCTGCCATTAAAATATTTAATGCTTCTTTATGCGTTTCCATTTTTTCTTCAAAAATAGCTTTTTCTTTACCTTTTGGTTCATGGGTTAAGATCGAACCCTCAATCCCAATTCGTTCGGCAAGGCCTTTTGCCAGCACTTCTTCGTTTTCCATGTCCAGTAATTGATATTTTAGTGAAGAACTACCGCAATTAATAACAAGTACATTCATTAACTCTCTCCTTTAGTTTTTATTGATAAGTTACTCTACATTCTATATAATAACAGGTAAC
>CAZJGM010000028.1:0-20379 GCA_964545675.1 uncultured Lachnospiraceae bacterium
TCAGGTCTCCCTCTAAAAAGACCAGGCTTGGCTCATTCATAAATCCTTGGCCGATGGTGAAACGCTCGACATCGGCGGTTACCCAAGCCCAAGCCATGTTTTCTTCCTCTTCTTGGGCCTTTTCTTGGGCTAGGCCTCCTAAGGGGGCCACAAGGCTAAGGGCCATCAGCAGGGATAATAAGATACTAACATGTTTAAATGTTTTTTTAATCATTTTTTCATTCTCCTTGTTTTTTTTAATTTGGTCACTTGTTAAATTTAAATCGTTTTCATATCCCCCCTTCAGACGTTAACCACCAATAACCATCCACTTATACTAATTATACTAAAGAATTATTTCTCTAAAGAAATCTTTTTAGCGATTTAGCTAGCTAATGTTTCATAAAGACTAGCAAATTATTAATTGATCTCACTTAAACTTAAGTTTAGCATTATTAGCCCGGTCATGCAATGGTTAATAAAAAAAGGCACCCTAAGGCACCTTTTTTATCACACTATTTTCCCATCGACTTTTTAATCTATTTTCTAATAAAAGAATCTTCCACACTGGGCTTACTTAGCCGGGTTGGCTGCAAACCCCTTGGGACCACTTGAATGCGGATTCCCTCTAGGCGATAGCCAAAACCCGCTGTTCCTGCCGGTTCACCGCTCCTTGCCAAATTCATCCAACCGACATTTTGGGCATGAACCTGGTAAAAAACATCAAATAAATGAGCATCAGGGCCAGTTAACTTAATTTCGATGGCTTCGAGTCGTAGGCTCTGGCCATGGGTCCCACTAAGGGCACCCTCTTTTTTCCAATCTTTTTCCCAACCCTTATTTTGAATATGGGTCTTATAAATCAAGCCAACATCGTAGTCGTCATTGGCTAGCCGATCAATCTTAATGCCTTCTAAACGAAGTGATTGACCGCTTGTGCCACTCATCTCATTATCAAGCCGCCATCTTTCTTCCCAGCCCTTATTTTGAATATGGGTCTTATATTGGGCAACAATGCTATAGTTATTTGCGGTCTCAATTAAAGCTTCTTCTACTTCGTCAATTTCTCTTTGACTGGCTAGGGCATTGTCCATTAGACTTAATGCCTGTTGATAGGCATCCTTAACAAGAGGGCTCTCGAATAAAAATCGGTAGATATCTAAATTTACAAAAGCCATCGCTCCTAATAGGCCGTCTTTATTGGCCATCTTAAGCAGTGGTTTATTTGCACCCGCTTGATAACCGGTGATATCGGCCCCATGACCCCAGTAGGAAAAAGCAAAGCGAATGACATCCTTATCTTTTACCCGATAGTCATCCATTTTTTCATCTAGGCCTTTATTATTAACAAGACAAATCCACTTTGCTTGACTGCTGTAAGAAGAGCTCCCTAAAACACCCTCTCCTAATGGATTACCATGTGTTTTTGCCGCTTGCGTATTAGGGGCTTGCAATTTATCAACACTATAGCTTGGAATCTCCAGCGATTTAAGGCCTCTATCCACTCCTTTAATAGCTTTTAGATCACGACCATCCATAATAATATTCTGTTTGTCAATTAAATCTGTTAAGAGATCATAAGCGGTATCGCCAGCTTCTAAGCCGACCATCGTTGGCTCTTTATAAAACCCTTGGCCGATAGTAAAACCCTCAACCGTTACAATGGCAATTGCTGGTGTCTCTTCTGCTAAAGCCACTAAAGGTGTTAAAAAGGTCATTGTTAAAAGTAGGGTCAATAGCAGACTCACTTGTTTAACTAATTTTCTTGCCAATTTAATTTCCTCCTTCTGCTTTATCCTTAAGCAAATCTCTAACCACTTGACCGGCAATCATCAGACCAGCTACCGAGGGGACAAAGGCCATGGTCCCTGGCGGGGCCACTTTTATTAAAGGCTCTTCGCTCGAGTAAAGGACCTTTAAGGCTTTTACCCCTCGTTTTTTAAGTTCCCGCCGCATAACCTTGGCCAGGGGGCAGGTGGCTGTTTGATAGATATCGACAATTTGAAATTTCCCCGGATCGATTTTATTGCCAGTCCCCATGCAACTAATTAAGGGAATCTCTTTTTCCTGACAGCTAAGGGCTAAATCAATTTTGGCCGTCACCATATCAACCGCATCGACCACATAATCATAGTCGGATAAATAAAAATTATCTCGATTGTCTGGCTTATAATAGGCTAAAACTGGCTTGATGACGGCCTCCGGATTGATCCTGAGCAGGCGTTCTTCTAAGGCCACAACCTTTTGCTGGCCAAGGGTCTGGGTGTCGGCCATAATCTGACGATTGATATTGGAAGCCTCAATCAAGTCATCATCGACGATGGTCAAAGCCCCAAGGCCTGAACGAATTAACCCTTCAGCCACAAAGGAACCAACTCCTCCGGCCCCAAAGAGGATCACTCGAGCATTTTTTAGGCGGTCAAGACCAGTCTGGCCAATCAGTTGCTGGGTCCGGTCAAAAATACCTGTCATCTTACATGGCCTCCGGTGCCGATACTCCTAGAATCCTTAGACCATTTTGAATGACCTGCCTGGTCGCTTGAATTAGGGCCACTCGAGCCCTTAGCAATTCTTGATCATCAATTCGCACCCGGCAGGCATTATAAAAGCTATGAAAGGCCGAGGCTAGGTCAATGGTGTAGCGGGTAATCCGACTGGGATCAAGCTTTTCTTCAGCCATTAAGATTTCTTCGGGGAATAGTGATAGGACCTCAATTAAATTAATCTCTTCTTTTTCAATCAGGCGATCGTAATTTACCCCTTCTAAAGAAACTTTATCCATCTGTCTTAAGATGCTACATATCCGGGCATGGGCATATTGAACATAGAAAACCGGATTATCATTGGATTCTTCAATGGCCAAATCGAGATCAAAATCAAAATGACTGTCTGGCGACCGCAAATTAAAGAAAAACCGGGTCGCATCGACCCCAACCTCTTCAATTAGGTCGGTTAAAGCAATGGCCTTGCCTTGACGCTTGGACATACGAGCCACTTGCCCATCCCGAAGCAGGCGGACCAATTGCATAACCACCACCTCAAAGTGATCAGCCTTAATACCAACGGCCGTTAGGGCCCCTTTTAGGCGAGCGATATGGCCGTGGTGGTCAGCTCCCCAAACATTAATGCAACGATCAAATTTTCGATCATTAAACTTATTGATATGATAGGCAATATCGGCTAAAAAATACGTCGGTAAACCATTAGCCCGAATCAAGACATCATCTTTTTCTAAACCAAAGGCCGTCGCCTTAAACCACAAGGCTCCCTCAGCTTCATAGGCATAAGCATTTTCTTTAAGCCTGGCGATTGTTTTTTCAATCGCTCCACTATCGTAAAGGCTTTGTTCAGAAAACCAGACATCATAAGAAATGCCATAGGCTTCTAAGTCTTCTTTCATCTTTCTAAGATTCTTTTTAAGGGCGTAATCAACCAAGGCCTCTCGTCGCTTGTCGGGGTCTTCTTTTAAATAGTCAGACCCATAATCTGCCATAAAGTCTTTTGTCATCTCTTTGATATCATCGCCCTGGTAGCCGTCTTCGGGAAAATCGACGTCTTGGCCTAAAAGCTGGCGGTAGCGGGCATCTAAAGAATCAGCAAATTTAACAATTTGGTTCCCAGCATCGTTGATGTAAAACTCCCGGGTTACCGCATAGCCTGACCACTCGGCAATGGCTGCTAGAATATCACCAATGGCCCCACCCCGAGCATTACCCATGTGCATGGGCCCAGTCGGGTTGGCGGAAATAAACTCAAGATTATAGGTTTTACCCTTATTTTTGTCACTCTTACCATAATTTTCTTGGCTGCCTTTAATATCCTTAAGCACCTGCTTATGCCAGTCTGCTTTTAGTCTAAAGTTAATAAAACCAGGGCCCGCAATTTCAATAGACTCCACCGATGAATTCTCGATAGCCATATTTTTAACCAAAGCCTCAGCAATAAAGCGAGGGGCTTTTTTAGCTTGCTTGGGTAATTGCATGGCAATATTGGTGGAATAGTCCCCATGGTCTTTTTCCCGGGGCATTTCTAAAAAAATCTCTGGCATGGTTTCAATTGAAAAATCACCATTTTCAATCGTCTGCTTAAGTCCTTGTTCAATAATCATTTTTAATTCTGCTCTTAATTTTTCACGTATATACATTCCTTTTCCTCTCGTCTTGTTTATATAAAGGAAAGGGAAGGACAAGCGAGAACGCTTGTCCTTCCCTTTCCTATCCGATTAAACGATCACTTTTATAATGATCGTCTTTAATGCTTAATCTTGATATTTAAACGGTTTTCAGAATTGGTCATCCCTTCAATTTCGATATTATAATCAATCATCACTTTAGTCGGCTCTTCTTGGTCATTATAGTTGACAAAGACATCTTTGGTAATAATTCCCATGGTGACATCACCATAAGGGGTGGAGTACCAAGTCAGATTTTTCTTACCGGCTTCAAACTCCATAATCGAATTGATGGTTCCCAACCGGATTAGTGAAACCTTTTGGCCATCAACGCAAACGGTTGCGGTGGTCCCTTCCATGCCCGATACTTCGGATTCAGTATAGGTTACATAAGCCCGATCAGCTTCTTTATACAGATCGCCCTCTGTCACGAATTCAAGATTATCTTTATCCTCTTCATTTTTTACTACTCCTGAAATCGATAACCATACCTTTTTTCTTTTTTCAGTCATCACGTTCTCCTTGGGATTTAATCTTACATTATTAAACCATTGATTTAATCTTTTATCAAGATTTATTCACCTTTTTCTTAGTTCTTAAGAAAGGGTAAGGCGTTTTCGTTTGGCCGATTGAATAATCCGCTCGACTAAATCCTCATAAGCAATGCCGGTCGCTTCCCACATCTTGGGATACATACTGATATTAGTAAAGCCTGGTAGGGTATTAACTTCATTAATTAATATTTCATTTCGCTCGGTTAAGAAAAAATCCACTCGGGCTAGGCTAGCTCCCTCAATGGCTTCAAAGGCCATAATGGCATAGGCCCTAATTTGTTCCATAATATCCTTATCAATAGCCGCCGGGACCACTATCTTTGAATCTTGATTCGCCGAATACTTTGCTTCGTAATCATAAAATTCCTTGGAAGGGATGATTTCACCGGCAATCGAGGCTCTAATTTTTTGCCCATCTTCTAAAACGGCGCACTCAATTTCTCGGCCTTTAATAAAGGCTTCTAGAATGACCTTATGATCGTAAGTAAGGGCTTGATCGATGGCTGCTATTAGTTCTTGTCGGTCATAGGCCTTATTAATCCCGACACTAGAGCCTAAATTAGCTGGCTTGACAAAGACCGGATAGCCTAAATGTTCTTCAATTTCTCTTAGCTTTTGATCTTTTTTAACGTGCCAATCTCGCTGCCTAAAATGACGGTATTTGCCGGTAGGAATGCCGACGCTTTCAAACATGATCTTTGAAAAAACCTTATCCATGCCGACTGCTGATCCTAGGACACCACAACCCACATAGGGCTTATTAAGCATTTCAAAAACACCTTGAATGGTCCCATCTTCGCCCATGGGACCATGGAGGACTGGGAAGAAAATATCAATACCAGTAATCAAGGGATGATTAAATAAAGAAAAATCATCCTGTAAATGCTCGGTATCGTCTAGCCAAGACCCATCACGAATCTTTTGATAATCACCATTATAGATATACCATTTTCCTTTTTTTGTAATCCCTAAGGTGATGATCCTATAATTGTCAGGATTAATAGCCTTGATCACGTTATAAGTCGACACACAAGAGACCTCATGTTCTCCGGATTGCCCTCCAAAAACAAGACCTAAATTAAGCTTTTTCTTCATTTGCTTCCCCTTTATCCTTATTTGATGCAATTACAAAAGTCTTCTTCGCTGATCACCATAATGCCATTTTCCTTAAGCAAGGCAGTTGCAATCCCATCTCCCTCTATCACTGTTTGGTTAAAATTCCCATCATAAATTTCACCGACTCCACAAGAAGGGCTTTTACTTTTAAAAATAGCAATTTTAGCCCCGGTCGCTTTAGCGGTCTCAAGGGCCCGCTTAGCCCCCTTCTCAAAGGCCTCGCTAACATCAAGGCCCTTACTACTAACAACCTTTCTTTTTCCATTACTTTCTTGAATCTCCGAGGGATCCCGAGGTGTCGGTAAGCCGCCTAATACCTCTGGGCAAACAGCAATGGCCTGACCCCCTAGCATTAATTGTCTCAACTCCTTAACCAAATGCCCTTTTTCCTGATAATTAATCATCATCCCCAATAAACATCCCGACACAAGAATCGGTTCTTTTTCCTCGATGGCCTGTTTTAAACAGGTAAACTCTTTTTCATTCATTCTTTACCCTCTATTCTTTAGAATTTAAGCTGTTTTCACGGTAAATCCAATGGCCACCTTTAAAGACCATCTTATAAATCATATCTTTTACAATAATCTCGCCCATTTTAATGACCATTTGGGGACCAATTTTGACCTGATTATTAATCCTCGCACCCATTCCAATTTGACTACCAGGACCTATTTCTACCTGCTCCCCAACAATAACTCCTGGGGCAAGGATGACATTTTCCTGAAGGAGGCTTTCTTTTTCAATAATGGTCCCCGTCCCAATTAGACAATTATTCTTTATTTTAACCTGATCACCAATAATGGCCCCGGCTTGAATGACCACCCCTTCAGCAATTGAAGCAGAAGCTGAAATAATCGCCGAGGAATGAATCTTTGCTTTACCCATCTTTACCTCACTTTAATTTCTTTTTAATGCGCAAGCCTTTTGGGTAATGATTTTTAAGCATCCCCTCGCTGGCCTTAGCAAAGCCTAAAGGATGGCCCTGATAGAGGATTAGCTGCCAGCCTTTTTTTACTGGCCCCTTTAAGACTTGACCCTTTAGGTACAAATAGGCCTGGTCATCATCCTTTAACTGATACGTATTTTGAAAGTCGTCCTTTTTTAAGTGCATGGCCCAAGCATAAGCTGGCTCAAAGCGTTTTGTCTTAATGGTTCCTAAATGCAAACCTGGCCGCAAAATTTTTAAGCCCCCGATCATTTCAAGGTCAAGACCGGCCGGGAGTTGGTAGAGGTGATTGTCCAAGCGATACAAATTCTGATCATAGCCACTCTTAATGTAGTTTTTCGTAAAGTCATTATATTCAAGCAAATCAGAAGCTTTTGCTTTTTGAAGGCGTGTTTTACCGGTTTTCTTCTTATCTTCCTTTAAAGACAGTGATTCTCTTTTTTGAAGTTTGCCAATAAAATGGCCCTCGCCCTCAACGTGCATGGGCATGATCCGCAGGGTTTTTTCAATCGCCCTTAACGATTTTTTGGTCCAATCAATCCGTCCCCGATCATTCAGACCCGGCAAATCGATCTTTTCGAGCTTGTATGGTTGGTCTGCTAAAAACGCTTCGATCACTTGTTCATTCTCTTCTGGTGAAAAGGTACAAGTCGCATAGACTAAGGTCCCACCCGGTTTTAGAAGCTTACTAGCCGTTTCTAAAATCTTTTCCTGCTTGCCAACACAGCGGTCAACCCGGTCAAGGCTCCAATCGGCTAAGGCCCCGGGATCTTTTCGAAACATCCCCTCGCCGGAACAGGGGGCATCGACTAAGATTTTATCAAACTTTTCATAAAAACCAGCGACCAGATGTTCGGGAAAAACATTGGTCACCAAAACATTGGCAATGCCCATTCGCTCAATATTCGCCGACAAAATGCTCGCCCTGGAATTAACCAGCTCATTAGCCACCAGTAGCCCTTGGCCTTCTAGGGCAATTGCAATTTGGATGGCTTTACCCCCCGGTGCAGCACAAAGATCAAGGACCCAGTCACCCGGCTTCACATCTAGGGCTTGGACGGCTGCCATGGCGGTCGGTTCTTGAACATAATAAAGACCGGCGTAATAAAAAGGGTTCTTTCCCGGTCTTACCGAGCCCTCGATATAAAAACCATCCGGGCACCAAGGCACTGGCCTGGTCTCAAAGGGCAGGTTGAGAGAGTCTAACGAACTTTTTAGGCGATTGATCTTAATCCCCTTAGTCGGTTCGCCTTGATAACTTTCAATCAGGGCTTGGTAGTCATCACCCATCAACTTTTTCATTTTTTCTTTAAATGCCTGTGGCAAATCCATTTTTTCACCTTTTTATCCACTCTCTTTATTATACTTGATTTAAGTTAAAGATTACAACTGTTTTTCCCTTAACACAGCCTCCTTGTCCACTGGGAACAATCCCAAACATCGTTGGCAAAGGCTTGATAAAATTCCGGCTCATGGCAGACCATTAAAATCCCCCCATTATAATTGGTCAGGGCTCGTTTTAATTCAGCTTTGGCATCACTATCTAAATGGTTGGTCGGTTCATCGAGAATTAAGACATTACTTGGCCGATTAATCACCTTACACAGGCGGACCTTGGCCTGCTCACCACCACTGAGGACCTTGACCATGCTTTCAATGTGCTTTCGGGTCAGGCCGCACTGGGCAAGGGCTGAACGGACCTCTTTTTGATTAAGGCTAGGAAATTCACGCCAGACTTCTTCAATGCAGGAATTTCTAATATCCGGATCGATCTCCTGTTCAAAATAACCGATTTTTAATTTTTCACCCTGGTCAACCTTGCCTGAAAGCGGTTCAATCAGACCCATCAGGCTCTTAAGCAAGGATGTTTTACCAATCCCATTGGTTCCTTTTAAGACAATTTTTTGCTTTCTTTCCATCACTAAATTAAGCGGTTTAGACAGGGGTTGATCATAACCAATCACTAGGTCTTCGGTTTCAAAGACCCGCCGCCCACTAGCCCCCGCTTCCTTAAAATTAAAGCGTGGCTTTGGCTTTTCCGAGGCTAGCTCTAAGATCTCCATTTTATCGAGTTTTTTCTGCCGAGACATGGCCATATTTCGGGTCGCCGCCCGGGCCTTATTGCGTGCGACAAAGTCTTTTAAATCAGCAATTTCATTTTGCTGTTTGGCATAAGCGGCCTGTTCTTGAATTTTTTTTGCTTCCAATACTTCCTTAAATTTTTCATAATCACCGACATAACGGGTCAATTTTTGATTATCCATGTGGTAAATCAAATTAATGACTGAATTGACAAAATTCAGGTCATGGGAAATCAAGATAAAGGCGTTTTCATAATTATTAAGGTAGCGTTTAAGCCACTCTATATGGCCTTCATCCAAATAATTTGTCGGTTCATCCAGTAAGAGAATATCCGGTTTTTCTAAGAGTAATTTTCCTAAGAGGACTTTGGTTCTTTGGCCGCCACTAAGTTGACTTATATCCTTATCCATGCCAATATCATTAAGACCTAGGGCAATTCCGATCTCATCGACTTTTGCATCAATTAAATAAAAGTCATGAAACTCCAGTCGCTCTTGGAGGTCTCCGACTTCTTTTAGGCTCTTTTCCATCTCTTCTGGCTGATCTTCGGCCATTTTTTCATATAAAAAGTTAATCCGGCTTTCAATCTCTAATAGAAAGTCAAAGGCCGAAGTTAGGACATCCCGGACACTCATCCCTGCTTTTAAAAGAGCATGCTGGTCGAGATAACCAATTTGGACATGCTTAGCCCATTCCACCTTACCCTCATCGGGCATCAGCTTGTCGGTAACAATGTTCATAAAGGTCGACTTTCCCTCACCATTAGGGCCAATTAAACCGATATGCTCACCCTTTAACAAGCGAAAGGACACATTGTTAAAAATCATCCGATCACCAAATCCGTGAGACAAGTTCTCCACGTTTAAAATACTCATTTATTCTCCATTTCTTTTTTACAAGTAAAAACACCTCCATTATGGAAGTGTTTCGTCATTTTTTATTTATTTTTATATCTTTATTTTAGCATATCTTATTAAATTGTGCCAGAATCTTAAAGATCCTTTTATCCTAAAAATCTATCTATTTCATCTCCCCGACCATCATAACAGAGGCATAAAAAACCCCATTTTCAGCTTTAAAATCAGCCTGGCCCTGATATTTATGAGCAATATCAATTATTGAGGAAAGACCAACCCCCCTAGCATGTCGGCGTTTTAAAGACAAATAAGTGCCATTTTTAATCTTTACTTGGCCATCAAAGTGATTATCGACGGTAATATAAAATTGATTGCCCACCATCTGGGCTGCAACATTAATGGATCGTTGACTTATTTCGAGCTTTCGATTAGCCTCTAGGGCATTTTCCAAGAGATTACCGATCACAACCGATAAATCCAAATCATCAACAAAAAACTTCGCCGGAACCACCATTGATAGTTTTAGGTCAATTTCTTCTTGATCACAAAGCTTAACATAATATGCTAGTAAGGCATTCAGGGCATCATTTTTACAATAACGGATGGTCGTCAAACTCTCTTGCTGGTCAACCAGTGTATCGATATAATCGCTGGCTTTTTTTACATGATTTTGGGCGATCAAACCCTTTAGTGTATTTAAATGATGTTTTAGATCGTGCTCACTTTTACGGGTAACATCAATCCAATGGCCAAATTTCTGATAATATTTTTTCTGTAAGACAAGTTGTTGGTTAATAATCTTGTTCTTTTCGGCGAGAATAACATTTTTTTCGGATTGCTCGAGCATCTCAATCACGACATAATAAATAAGCAAAAAGCCAAAAAAAGAGGTCAGGTTAAAGACCAAAAACTGCCACTGGGCAATCCGTGCCAGATCCATTGCCGTAAAGGCCAAATTAATAATATAGTAAACTAGTGGCACAATCCAGATAAACCGCCAAGCCTTATTATAAGTCTGGACGACCTGCTTAACTTTGTCCTTAAAAAAAAACCAAACCAGTGGATAGGTTAGTAATAAGATCAACCCCTGAAAAAGATTAAAATAAAGAGAGTAGGAAGCAGAACCATTATCAGGAACTAGGAAAAAATTAAGCTCTAAAAATTTGGCCATATTGACAATAAAATCAGCGTAACTTTTTATCAGAAGGGCAATAAAAAGAAGTTTTGATCCGGCCCCACGAACCAAAAGAAGATAAATTCCGATATATAATAACAGAAAAAAAGCGAGTGAAAAAAGCGAAGGTTCGTCCAATTAGGAAAAAATTCCATAATCAGAAGGACTGAGAGAATATTAAGCGTAATGCAAAAAAAGCCTAAAAATAATACCGTTTTTCTAGAAAACCGCAATTGATCCCAGACCGGGATAAAGGCTAAAATAAAATAGGGAATAATCGATAGACTAATTCCCCAGATAATATTGATCTGATCAGCTCCCACCATCGTCACCTCTGATGCGTTCAAAAACAAAATCTAAATAGTACTGGCGAATATCGACACTACCAATTTTCCGAATCGCAACTGTCGCACCATCCGTCATAATAAAATCATCTGCTGTAAAGGTTTCAACATAAAGCATGTTAATGATACTACACCGATGGCAACGCAAAAAAGGGTCCCCACCTAATTGCTTTTCTAATTGGGATAAGGACGTATAGGTTTTAATCACTTCTGCTACAGTATGAATCAGCGACACCTTATTAAAGACTTCAATATAGATGATGTCTTTAAAATAAATACGCTGCATGAGTTTTCCACTATGAACACTAAGATATTTCATATCTCTTTTTAAGACAGATTCACAACTGGTCATTGCTTTAAAAACCAAATCCCTTGTAATTGGTTTAATCAGATAGTGCAAGGCTCTTAGCTCAAAGCCTTCAATAGCATAATCTTTACTCGTCGTCATAAAGACTAGGCCACAAGTATCACCTAACTCCCGCAATTTTTTAGCAATTGCAATTCCGGTTGTATCTTCCAAATAAATATCTAGGAAGAGCAGATTATATTTCTGAAAATGATAATTATTCCAAAATTCTTTTCCCGAAGGATTGGAAATAATCTCAAGCTCATATTGCTTTAGTTTAGCAAATTGTTCAATATAATGACAAATCATCTCAAGATCTGCTTGGTCGTCTTCACATACTCCGATCTTCATCATCCTATCCTCCAGCTAACATGGACTTTTTTATAGTTTATCACATTTAATAGCATTCTTCAATTCATTTACATGTAAAGCATTTCGTAAAACAGGCTTTTCTTTCGTCAACAGAGATTGCCAGCTGATTCTTTACTCGTTATAATGGTGATAATTAACAAATTATGAAAAGAGGATTTTGAAATGAAAAGAAAAAATTTGTTCCTTGTTTTGTTGCTCGTAAGCCTGTCGCTCTTTGTCTTTGCCGGCTGTGGTGGTGGCGGTGACGTTGTCGATGAGGATTCATCATCATCAACAGAAGAAGTTTATTCTCAAGATTTTACCCTCGTCAATCAAACAGGGGTTGAGATCTTCGCTGTTTATATTTCCCCATCGACTGCCGAAGAATGGAGTGATAATATTTTAACCAGTGCTAGTCTTCCTGATGGCGGATCAACTGAAATTATCTTTAATAGCGATGTTGATGACCAATATTGGGATTTAGCCGTTGAAGATTCTGAAGGCGAAGCCATTCAATGGACAGAGCTTGATCTCTTTACTATTTCCGAACTGACAATAATGTTTGATGATGGTGAACCGACTGCTACTTTTAAATAAACTTAGAAAGGTTGATCACAAGCCATGGGATTATTTGATAAGTTTAAGAAAACCAGTACCGATATGGTCAAGGGTTATGATAAGGTCAAACTCAATCGAAAAATGACCTATGAAGAACTCGTTGAAATTATGAAAGAAGGGTCTTACCCTTCTGGCCAACCTTTTCTAACCGGTAAGGGGATCATGCATTGCATCCAATTTCCACCGGTTGATAAGTATTTAATTCAAGTTTCACTGACTGGGACCACCATTACCATCGCCAAAATTTATAACGGCCTTGGTGGCTTGGTAAAAGAAAGTGCCGGTGATCTTTTTACCAATGGTTGGTACCAAGGCATTAACGGTGAAAACATTGAATTAAACCAGTTAACACGAATCATCGGTCAAGAACTTAGCTCGATCTTAGAGGCTAAGGGACTATTAAAGTAAACTCAAAAACCAGCAGAAAGAGTGACTCTTTCTGCTGGTTTTTTATTGATCATTTTTCTTTGCCCTCTTTTAAGATAATGAATTGTTGGTCATAAAAAGGGTATACTAATGGCATAAGTAACAATAATTTTAAGGAGTGATTTTATGAGAACCGACCAAAAAAAAGAATTTATCATTAAAATTACTTATTTTTCGATGATCCTCGTCATCGTCTACCTAATCGTCAAGTACTTTTTAGGGGTCCTCTTTCCCTTCTTCCTTGGTTTTATCATTGCCTTTGCCTTAAGGCCAGCCATTAACTGGCTGCACCAGACTATCAAAATTAATAACAAGATCTTGGCCCTAATCGTCCTCTTACTCTTTTATAGCCTAATTGGGACCGGCTTATTTTTTGCCTTGCTAAAGATTTTTACCATGCTGAAGGATCTTTTTGAAGACTTACCCCGTCTCTATATCTCTGACATTCAACCCTTGATCAATCAATTTGCGGCCTGGACCACCGATCTTTTCTACCGGATTAACCCGGAGATCATTGACCTGATCGAGCAATTTGATGAAAGCATTGTTGAGCAATTAGGCAATATCGTTCGTGGCTTTTCATCGAGTGCCATTAATTTACTGACATCAATGGCCAAGACCCTGCCTAGCTTTTTATTAAGTTTCTTTTTTACCATTATTTCATCCTTCCTGATCGCCTTGGACTACGAGAAAATAACCGGTTTTTTAAATTACCAAGTCACCGATAAAAACCGCCAATTATATTCAGCCATTAAACAAAATGGTGTTGATGTGGCCCTTAACTTCTTTAAGGCCTATGGAATTTTATTATCGATCACCTATGTCGAGTCGGCCATCGGCCTGACCATCATCGGTTACAAAAACGCCCTTGGTATTTCCTTAATTATCGCCATTGTCGATATTTTTCCCGTCTTAGGGACTGGAACCATCCTCGTCCCTTGGGCGATCATTGAGTTTTTCAATGGCAACCTGCCCGATGCCATTGGCCTAACCATCTTATATGGGGTTATTACCATCATTCGCCGTATTCTTGAGCCTCGGGTGGTTGGCGACTCAATTGGTCTCCATCCATTGATTACCCTAATCGCCATGTTTTTAGGGGTCAAGTATTTTGGAGCCATTGGTTTATTGGGCCTGCCAATTGTCATTACCATCATCGTTAAATTACACCAAGACGGCATTATCCACATCTGGCGCGACCCCAAGCAGATCAAAAAGATTTAGACTGATTATTATTGATAGCTGACCTTGCCTGCGTGAGAATAATTCGACTACGATCAACCGAGCTATCTATGAAACGGTCAATTCCTTTGTGCAAGCCTTAAGCGTCAAGATCACGCTCCTATCATCCTACTGCTTATTATTATCGTCTTAATTTATAGTGCCAATCAAAGTTGTTGCTGAAGAAATCCGAAACTTAGCCACCTCAAGTGCGGCGACCAGCAAAGAACTCTCTGGACAAGCCGAGATACTTAAAAATATGGTTGATGCCTTCCAATTAAAAGCCAAAAATAAAGCTGACACTCACTTAAGGACAAGGGCATCTAAAGCTAGCAAACCAATAAAAACACCGCCAGCAAAACCAACCATTATTTGGGATAATTCGGATAAGTATTAATATTAAAACCGTCTGGAATAAAATCCAGACGGTTTTTTAAATGCTATTGTATTCGCAGCCTATCTTCTCGACATTAACTTGGCCATACTTCCTATTTCTTTTTCAATGCTTGACTATTTTCCCTAGATTTATCTTTAAAATTAAAATCAAAAATAATTGTTCTTTTGATAATTAATCATATAAGAAAGCGGTTCTTGTAAATCATTTAGACTTAACTATCTTTGCTACTTTTCTTTTTTAGGACGTTTTTTCTGTAAATAAGCTTTATAAACATCTAATGCATTTTGATGTTTTTGATGGGTCAGTTTTGGGAAAGCGCTTATAATTCGCTGATAGGATCGGCGGTTGATTTTTTTTGTCTCTTCAAGCTGTCGTGACACGGATGTAAATAAATATTGTGCTGAATCTTTGGCATCGACAAGCTTTTCATCCTTAAGTTCCTTTGCCCAAGCAATGACTTCGTGGACAGTAATAATTCCTTTTTCTTTTAGCTTGTCCTTAAATACGGTCGCCGTTTCATGAACACTTTTTAGCTTTTGGTTAAAAGATAGGGTCTCACGGGTCGATTCAACAATATCACTTAAAAAAACGATGGCTATAAAACTTGCACTAATCTGAATCCAAAAGGGAGCAAGCGTCTGCATAAAGCTAGCAACAAGGGGATGGACCACATAGATAAGCAGTAAGGATAGGATTCCAAAAAGCAAGGAATTAAAGAGACAAACCCTGCCGTTAATATTAAACTTATGTTCAGAATAATCCCACCATTTAGCATGAAAGAGCTTCTCCATGCCCCAGCTGCTAATGTATTCAAGGCTAGTAACTAAAATAATTCCAATAAAAAAAACCAGTATTGGTTCACCCCTGTAGGGCATCAAAAAATTAAGGACAATCAATGCCCCAACCCCATAAATGGGACAGTAGGGACCATTAAGAAAGCCCCGATTGACCAATTCTTTTGTGATTTTAAAGCAGTAAAGGACCTCACAGGCCCAACCAATGATGGCATACATAAAAAAATAAATAAATAGTAGACTCAGATCATAGTACATAAACGTGCCCTTTCTCAAAATAATACTAATTTATTCTAACACATCAGATCCGAGTCTGATAGGTATATCTCAAATTGATGATTCAACCACTACTGATCTGGTCCTGACGACGACCACACTTAACTAGCTTGACCAAGTAGGCGTTAGAAAGGCAAGCCCTAGAATACTTCAACTATTAAGATCACAATTCCTGGCTCAAAAAAGGAAGCCTCCAAGAGACTCCCTTTTTTGATTAAAATTACTACTAAGATCAAAATCAATCTGATTAGTAGCCTTGGTTTTTTATTTTAAAGGCAGCAACTAATTCTTTAAGTTTCTCAGCTTGATTGGTTAGTTCCTGGCTAGCGGCGGCGCTTTCTTCAGCCGTAGCCGAATTTGTCTGGACCACAATGGTTACTTCTTCTACACCTGTATTAACCTGTGATATCCCACTGGCCTGATCATTGGAAGCCTTGGCAATATCTTCCATTAAATGAGCAGCTTTTTCTGTCTCCTCTAAAATAGTGACTAAACTTGCCGATGTACGATCGGCAATCTTTGTCCCGGCATTGACCTTAATAATCGATCCTTCAATCAGTTCCGCCGTTTCGCTAGCGGCCTCAGCACTTCTAGCTGCTAAGGTTCTGACTTCTTCGGCAACGACGGCAAAGCCTTTACCATGTTGCCCGGCTCGGGCCGCTTCAACGGCAGCATTTAAGGCTAGGATATTGGTCTGGAAGGCAATATCATCAATGGCTTTTATAATATTAGAGATTTTATTGGACGAGTCATTAATCTCTTTCATGGCATAGAGCATTTCTTCCATCTGCTCATTGCCTTTAATAGCATCTAAACGCGACTTATTGACCAAGTCATTGGCAGTCCCTGAATTAACAGCATTTTCCCTAATCTGGTCGGCGACAAGGGCGATACTGGCACTAATTTCCTCAATGGCACCAGCCTGCCTTACCGAACCTTCAGCCAAGCTATTACCAGCAATGGCCACTTGATTAGAACCTAAGCCGACTTCTTCAGAGGCTTGATTGATCCCAGCCATCACCTCACTGATTTGACTGGCAATATTATTAATCGATTCTTTTAAGGCAACAAAATCGCCTAAATACTGCCTAGAAATCCTAGCGGTAAAGTCCTTATTGGCCATCAGCCCTAAGTGTTCGGAGACTTCTGAGATATAGGACTTAGTCGCTTTAACACTCCTGACTAAATTATCGTTAATACCTCTGTAAATCAAGGCGACCCGCTCGGTATTATCATTATAAGGGGCCTCTTCAACGATTATATCTAAGTTACCTTGGGCTAAACGCTCTAAGTTAGCCACTAATTTTTCAACTTCTTGGTCTTGATAAGCCGCCCGCTCTTTAGAACGTTCCATCTGGTTAGCAATATCTTTGGCCAGGGCTTCGGATTTCTTGGTTAATTCTTTTTGATAGCTAGCTTGTTTTTCAGCTTCAATCATCTGTTCTTTAATGACTTGTGCTTGCTTAAGCGACTCGTTATAAGCCTCCTTAGACTCTTTGTGGGCTTTTGTAATATCGGTCTGATCAACAATAACCTCTAACATCCCGACTAATTGCCCATTATTGGCATGGATGGGGGTATTGATAACGGAATAATAATTGCCGTTCTTTTGGGCCTCGACGGCCTCAACAACATTGTCATGGCAGGCCCTCTTGCCTGGACACCCATCACTATCACAGACACTACAAGCAAAGAGATCATAGCAATACTTGCCTAAGATGTCCTTTTTGTCCGACCCATTAAATAAGGCCATGGCCGTTTGATTGGCAAAATTAAGGCGATAGTCTAAATCCATCAGGATAATCGGAAAAGGAATGGCATCGAGACGGTCAACAAAGCCATCAGCTAGGGCATTAATTTCTGACAACAAGGTCCTATAGTCGCCTTTATATTTAGTCAAATCAGCCCGCTTGGTTAATTCACCATTAATGGTTGCCGCAGCCGTTTCTCGAATATCATTAGTCAAGTCCCCCAAGGTCTCAACGATCTGGGCAAAAGCTTGGCCTAAGACCCCTATCTCATCTTTAGAATCAATATCGATTGTGACTCCCAAGTCACCATCTTTGACCTTATTGGCAATATCGGTAATTTTTACTAGCGGATTTCTGACCATCTTTCGACTGATAATGGTAATGGCTAAAAGCATCAGTAGGACGATCAAGAGGGCGACCGAATACATAACTAATCGTGTGTTCTGGATTTGATTTAAAATCCCCTCACGGCTTTCAACCACCTTGATAAAGCCAACAATATCGCCCCTAAAATCTTTAAAGGGAACCATCACAATCCCCTCTTTGTCGTTGGCTGTCGTGGTAAAGACAATTTCCCCAGCGGCTAATGGCGGAAAGACCTCAGGATTGACCCGCCACAAGTCTTCCTCAGTCGTAAGGGCAATGGCACTATCAACCCCTGACCGATCGGCATTAAAGGTATATAAAAAGTAATGATCCCCGCCAAACTGTTCCTGCAGGCTGACCAGAAAACTTTCCCCAAAATCTTTGCTAAATTCAACCGAGCCAATCTGCACCCCATTGTATTTTACAGGCGAAACCGTTCGCAAACCAAAACCCAAGGCCCCTTCTTCTAGGCCCGAAACCGTATTACCGGTAGCATTGACAATATTGACCGTTTCTCTTATCTCTTTTAAATTATCGCCATACTTTTGGGGAGCATGCATTCTCAAAAAAGAGGTCGAATCTGGTAAATGAAAATGCAACTGAGAAATCTCGTCTTCAACCAAAGAATAGCCTTCTTGGTATTTATCATATAGACCCGATCGATCTCTTTCATTAAATAAACGTTGGGTTTCAGGATCATTGGCAATCATTTTAAGAGAAATCATCGCCGCTTCTAAATCTTTTTCAATAGCCCCCACTATTGAACTTCCTAAAATAATCCCCTCTTGTACTTCTTTTTCTTCAATTAATTTATTAATATAACCGTTACTAATAGCGATTAAGACTAATAAACCAACTAAGCTTATAATCGCAATAAACAGCGATAACTTTTTTCCTAAACTCATCTTGCCCCCTTAATAATTTTTACTGTAAATTTATACTTTTTATTGATGTTTTACCACGTTAGCTTAGAAAGGCAAAGCTATTTTAGATAAAATCCGACTTAACATCGATTTTATTTAAAATCTAGAAAACTTTCAATTATTGGTTCTGCTCTTCCATCATTTTAATAAAAATATAGTCTATTCCTTATAATCATCTAGATTATCATTTTATATTCTAATTATGTTATAAGTCATCATTTGGGGGTAGAAAATCAGTAATAGAAAGTCGCTCGGAAAGGAGGCTTTTACATAATGAATACTAAAAATTTAGCTCGTACGATGACGGTCTTGGTCCTATTTTTAAGCCTATTAATCCTCATTAGTGGGTGTTTCCCTAAAGGAGCAGATAAATCAGACGATTCCAACAACAAAATGCCCACGGAAAATGAAACAACTGTTGAAGCCAGTCCCATTGCCAACATTGGTCAAGACCAAGATTTTTACAATTTTTATCACCAAGTGGCAATCAATCAAACAAAGGCCGACGTTAACAATACCCTTGGGGTAGAGCCAGTAATCGATGCCGATGGGACCTATACATACACTGATCCCTCAAATGGTTATTCGGTTAACGTTGTCTACAGCGCAAGTGATTTGGTCACGATGAAGGTCCTCATCCCACCTAGTGGAGACAGTGAATGGTTTGACCTCAGCCCCGCAAATGTTAGCGAAAGCCAGGTCCCAAGTATCCTTGAAGGAATGACCTATCAGGAAGTCAAAAATATTCTTGGCACTGACGGGCTAGAAATGGGTGCTATGGTCTACCCTGGATATACGGATAAGTTTCTTTATATGTTAATCTGGCTCAATCCCGATTTATCATCAATCACTGTTACTTTTGATAGTGATACGGGAAAAGTTTTCACAGCTGATTTCACCCCTGCCTAGCTTTAAAGCCAGGTAACGGAGATGGTCGTATAAGGGAAAATAAGGAGACGATAAATATGGTAAAAAGAAGAAATTCCTCATTAGTATTGATCTTGGTCTTAGGTATTTTGATCGCCCTTTCTGCTTGCTCTGGAGGGCAAAAAAAAGGGGCTAATGACCCCGATTATTTTTACAGGCAAGTTGAATTAGGGATGGAAAAGAGTCAAGTCGAGTCCTTATTAGATGTAAAAGCCAAAAAAAACGACCAGACCTATATCTACATCGATGATCAAACTGGTTTTGGGGTTGAGATTAGTTACGATGCCCGTGATATGGTCACATCAAAAATGTTGTACCACAAGGATGACCGCAAGATTATGGCACTCAGTGATGCCAGTGTTTCCGAAGATCAAATAAGCGACATTTACCAAGGGATGCCCTATGCTGAGGTTAAATCACTGCTCGGATCAGATGGGGTGGAAATTATTGAAATGGCCCATCCTATCGATGTCAATAATCCAATTGTTGCCATGTACTGGTTTAATGATGACCAAACTGGCTTTTACATAACATTTTTAGGCCATCAAGGAACAGTTATAAATGTCGACTTCTGGAAATAATTAGATCCAAAAGAGCATTGATTCAAGGCTAGGAGTGATAAATTTATGAAAAATTATAATCAATTACTTTATAGTCGAGTTGATCAAAGCTTGAATATTATTTTAATTATAACAGCAGTCATTTGTTTTTTAGGATCATTTTTTTTATATACCGCTGGTTTTCTAATGGTCTATTCCTT
>CAZJGM010000029.1:0-20281 GCA_964545675.1 uncultured Lachnospiraceae bacterium
ATTCAATAATTATTTATAAAAATAACCGAAACACCCCTCAAGCCTCTCACTTAAGGGGTGTTTTAGTTTAAGTTTAAAAGGTTGGCTCAATCAAACCGTAATTCCCGTCTTTTCTAAGGTAAACCACATTAACATCGTCCGTTTCTCCATTTAAAAAAACAAAAAAATCATGACCAATCAATTCCATTTGAAGGGTTGCTTCATCCACCGTCATCGGCTTAACCGGAAACTTTTTAGTTCGGACAACTTTTGGTTGAAATGCCTCTTCTTCTATCTCCTCTAAAGTGTCTAGGTTAAAACGA
The DNA here is from genome assembly GCA_964545675.1 of uncultured Lachnospiraceae bacterium. Taxonomy (GTDB): domain Bacteria; phylum Bacillota; class Clostridia; order Eubacteriales; family Eubacteriaceae; genus Acetobacterium. The sequence goes on from CAZJGM010000029.1 coordinate 303, forward strand.
ATTGATCCTTCCTGATTTCTTTTTTGAAGCTTGCTTTTATGTTTCTTTAGTTGACGCTCCAATTTGTTTACGACTTCTTCAATGGCCGTAACCATATCTTCGGATTGCTCTTCCGCACGCAGAATTGTTTTACCAACTGGTATTGTAATTTCAAGCATTTGGAAATTTTTTTCTTTGCTAAAGGTCGCATAAACCTCCGTCTCCTGACTGAAAAGGCGATCGAATTTTGCGAACTTTTTCTTTAATGTTTCCTTTAAACCTTCTGATACATGCATGTTCTTACCGTAAATTGTAAATTTCATAATGACAACTCCTTTCAAAAGGTAATTCTTACACGTTTACAGCCACCACCTTATCATTTCGGTAGCTTAATCCTATTATACCCAAACTATATAGCTTTAGTCAAAACTTTTCGTGTCAATAAATTGTCACGAATTCTCAAACAAGGCCTTTAGGTTGTCTCAGTTGACCTGGTTTTTTCCCCCACAGCCGCCAACTGGAAGTTTAGCTCGGTTCTCGTCACGATTCCTTCTCTCGGGCTTGCCCGGTTGGACTTACTTCTAAGACGCACAATGATCAACAATTCGCTATTAAATTGCCTTACGTGGATCGTTTCGCCTGCATCTGGCATCGATTTTCAACCACAAACCTGAGACAACATTCATTATAATTTGCTTTCATAATTTTTGTCAAGCACTTTCAATTTAAACGATATTTAAAAATAGCTATGGTATAATACAATCAAAGAAATCGCAATTTCGGAGGTTTTATTATGCTTTTTACTGGCCCTTCCATCCTTTCAATCCTTTTTTTTATCATCAACCTTAGCTTAACCTTTACAATTATTTTTCTGGAGCGCAAAAATCCCCAAAGCACCTATGCATGGCTTCTTTTTTTATGGATAATCCCGGTTCTTGGTTTTCTCTTTTATTTATTTTTTTCACAAAACCTAACTAAACATAAGATCTTTAAATACAATACCCCGGAAATGCTTAATTACAATGAGCTTCTTAAACGGCAACGGCAATCCTTTGGTAAGCTACCGGTTATTGATCCCGATAAACCCCTTGAGCGTTATCGGGAAACAATTCAATTTCATCTTAACGTCAGCGATTCCTTATATACAAGCAATAACTCGGTCGATATCTACACCGATGGCGAACGCAAATTCGAGGCCCTCTTTGATGCCATGGAGTCGGCTAAAGAACATATCCATGTCGAATACTACATTATTAAAAATGATTCCCTAGCCGTTAAGATGATGGATATCCTTACTCGAAAAGCCCTAGACGGTGTCGAAGTTCGTCTTCTTTTTGATGCCATGGGTGGCCGCTACCTGCCCAAGCAAATCCTTAATGGTTTTATCTCGGCTGGTGGAAAAGTAGGAGTCTTTTTCCCATCTCGTTTTAAATGGATCAATATCCGGATTAATTATCGAAATCATCGAAAAATTGCCATTATCGATGGGACTATCGGCTTTTTAGGAGGCTTTAATGTTGGTAATGAGTACCTAGGAAAAGATAAACGGATGGGCTATTGGCGAGATACCCACCTTAAAATTGTCGGTTCAGCCACCAATGAATTGCAATTGCGTTTCTTAATGGATTGGCGAGCCAGTTCAAATGAAGAACTCTTGATCGACGAGGCAAATCTTAGTGCCTATCTCCCGGCTATACTTCCTAAAATTGGAGCTGGCATCCAAATTGTCTCCAGTGGTCCCGATAAAATTAATCAACAAATTAAACAAGGATTTTTACGGTTGATTAATAATGCTGAAAGTTACGTGCTGATTCAATCACCTTATTTTGTTCCTGACGAAAGTATTATGGAAGCTCTAAAGATTGCCCTCCTTTCTAATATTGATGTCCGGATTATGATTCCTAATAAACCCGATCATATTTTTATTTACTGGGCTACCCTTGCCTACGTTGGTGAATTAATTGAATACGGAGCCCGGATTTATATCTACGATAAGGGTTTTCTCCATGCTAAAACCATTGTTGTCGATGATTCCGTGTCTTCAGTTGGCTCCTGTAATTTTGACATTCGCAGTTTTGCCCTTAACTTTGAAACCAATGCCTTTGTCTACGACAAGGCGGTTGCCATCAAATTAAGGAAAATATTTGTCGCCGATATGGAGAATTGTAGCCATTACACTTACCATGCCTATCTAAAGCGTAGTCGGATCATTAAAATTAAAGAAGCTATTTCACGATTATTTTCCCCGCTTCTTTAAAAGCATTAAAAAAAGACCATTGCTGGTCTTTTTTTAATGCTTTTAATCGAGTTTATGGATAAATAAACCACTTCGTAATTTCGGTTCAAACCAAGTGGACTTGGGAGGCATTAAGAGATCAGCATCAGCGATTTTAAGCAACTCGTCAATTGAAGTTGGATACATTGAAAACGCCAACTTCATATCATTGTGAACACGCCGTTCTAATTCATCAAGCCCTCTAATGCCACCGACAAAATCAATCCGCTTATCGGTACGAATATCCCCAATCCCTAAAATTGGAACTAAGACATGGTCTTGAAGAATCGATACATCCAGTGACTTAACAAGGTCATTGCCATCATAAACCCCATCTTTAACCCTTAGTCGGTACCATTTTTCATCTAAATACAAACCAAATTCCCCTTTTTGCTGGGGTTTAACGGCCTCTTTTTGAGCTTCTATTTCAAATTTGGAAGAAAGCCTCTTTAAAAATTCATCGCGACTTAATCCATTTAAATCCTTCACAACTCGATTATAATCCATTACGTATAATTGCTGGTCAGGAAATAAGACCGAGAGGAAAAAATTAAATTCTTCTTGACCATTGTAATCAGGGTGGGCTTCTCGTCGCATTAAACCGACTTTAACCGCCGAAGCCGACCGGTGGTGACCATCAGCTATATAAAGACTGTCAACCTCTTTAAAGGCTGCTATTAGCTTATTAATGGTTGCTTCATCATCAATGGCCCAAGCCCGGTGGGTAATTTCATCCTCTGAGCTAAAATCGTAAACCGGCTCTTTCTTTTTTTGCCAATTTTGAATGACTTGGTCAATTTCTTTTTGGGCCCGATAGGTCAGAAATATCGGCCCGGTATTGGCATTACAGGCATCGACGTGTTTTATCCGATCTTCTTCCTTGTCAGCCCGAGTTAATTCATGTTTTTTAATGGTATTATTAAGATATTCGTCAATGGCTGTGCAGACAACTAAGCCGGTTTGACTACGGCCTGCCATGATTAATTCGTAAATATAAAATTGCTCCTGACTATCTTGTCTTAAGGCCTTGCGATCAAACAATTTTTCTAGATTTTTTTTTGCTGTTTCATAGACAAAAGGATCATTAATCTTGATCCGATCATCAAGGGTTGTCTCGGGCCGATCGACTCTTAAAAATGAATCGTATTTCCCTCGGACAACCGCTGCGGCCTCTGCTCGATTATAAACATCATAGGGTAAGGCAGCCACATCAGCTGCTTTTTCTGGATAGGGTCTGATTGCTTTAAATGCTTTAATAGTAGCCATTTTTTCTCCTCTTTCTTTTTTTTGATTGAAAAAGAAGTGGCACCTTAAAAATGCGCCACTTCCCAACTTATTTTTTTATTTAATCACACGAACTCGGGTGACTCCATTAATATGCTTAAGGGCACTCTTTACATTTTCACCAATGGCACTATCGACATCAATCATCGTATAGGCCCAACCATTTTTATGGCGATTGGTCATAATTGAGATATTGACATTAAAATCCGCCAAAACTTTCGTAATCTGTCCTAACATATTAGGAACATTGGCGTGATTAACCGTTAAGCGATTGGCGGTTTCACAAATGCCCATATCACAATCCGGGTAATTAACTGAATTGATAATATTGCCGTTTTCCAAATATTCTTTCAAGGAATTAACGGCCATTTCAGCACAATTTGTTTCACTCTCTGGTGTTGATGCACCAAGATGGGGAATGTTAATAACATTTTTCATCTTAAGGAGACGTTCATTGGGGAAATCGGCGATATAACGGGCTACGATCCCCTCTTCAATGGCATTTTCAAGAGCGTCATAGTTAACGAGTCCACCCCTGGCAAAGTTTAGAAGGCGCAAACCTTTTTTTGTTTCTTCAAACAATTCAGCATCTACAAAATCCTGTGTCTGTTCCATCAGGGGAATATGGAGTGAAATATAATCACAATTCTTGAAAATATCTTCCTTACTATTGGCCCGTCTAACTTTCCGACTTAAGCCCCAAGCATTATCGATTGATATAAAGGGATCATAACCATAAACCTTCATGCCAAAATCAATGGCCATATTAGCAACCAAAACACCGATTGCCCCTAGTCCGATAATACCCATTTTTTTACCATATAGTTCTGGTCCAACAAAATTACTTTTGCCTTTTTCAACTAAGGCTGGAACTTGATCGCCCTCGTCTTTTAAGGTCTTGGTCCACTCAATACCATCAACCACGCCACGAGACGAAATAAGCATCCCGGCAATGACCAGCTCTTTTACAGCATTGGCATTAGCCCCCGGTGAATTACAGACGACAATCCCTTGTTTTGAGCATTGGTCTATGGGAATGTTATTCACGCCAGCTCCGGCACGACCGATGAATTTTACCGTTTCAGGAATCTTCATATCATGCATTTTATAACTTCTTAATAAAATAGCATCGGGCTTTTCTGGTTGATCGAGTACCTCGTATCGGTCACCTAATTTTTTCAGGCTTTTATCACAAATATTATTTAAGGTCTGTACTTTATATTTCACTATTTACTTCCTTCCTTATTTAAGCATTTTGTGTTTCAAATTTTTTCATAAAATCAATTAAGGCTTCCACACCAGACGTTGGCATAGCATTGTAAATACTTGCTCGCATACCACCAACACTGCGATGACCCTTTAAGTTTTCCATCCCCGCTTTTTTGCTTTCTTTAACAAAAAGGGCATCCAAGTCATCAGACCCTGTCACAAAGGGTACATTCATTAACGACCGATCTTTAGGGACCACCGTTCCTTTAAACAATTTGCTATTGTCAATATAATCATATAAAAGTTGTGCTTTTTCTTTATTGATCTTTTCCATGGCCTCAATTCCACCAAGGCTTTTTAGCCGTTCATAGACAAGTTTACAAATATAGATACTGTAGCAAGGCGGTGTATTGTAGCAAGAATTACTATCGGCATGAATTTTATAATTTAACATGGTTGGTGTAAATTCTTTGGCTTTTCCAATTAAATCTTTTCGAACAATAACAATGGTTACTCCGGCAGGTCCCATATTTTTCTGGGCCCCGGCATAGATAAGACCAAATTTTGACACATCATAGACTTCTGATAAAATATTTGATGACATGTCGCCCACTAGGGGAACATTTCCTGTCTTTGGTAATTCATCCGGCTTAAAACGAGTGCCATAGATGGTGTTATTAACACAAATATGAAATAAATCAGCATCCGGCGTAAAATCTTTTTGATCAAATTCAGGGATATAGGAAAATGTTTTATCTTCTGATGAGGCAATGACTTTAACATCACCATAGCGTTCAATTTCTTGACGGGCTTTTTTGGCCCAGTTTCCAGTAATCATTACATCTGCTTTATTACTTGTATTCATTAGATTAAGGGGGATCATTGAAAATTGGGTGGATGCACCGCCTTGTAAAAATAAAACCTCATAATTATCTGGGATATTCATCAACTCTTTTAATAAGCTTTTTGTTTCTTCTAAAATATCGGTAAAAAATGATGACCGATGGCTCATCTCCATCACGGACATTCCCGCATCACCATACGATACTAATTCTTCCGAGGCTTTTTGTAAGACCTCTATTGGTAAGGCAGAGGGTCCAGCCGAAAAATTTAAAACTCTTTTCACGTTTAATTTCCTCCTTATAATTTGGTGTGTAAAAATATAATTGTTATTATATGTTAAATTATTATCAATTGCAAGAAATAGTGTGAAAATTTACAATTATTCTTAAATTCCCTTATTCAAGCGTGATTATTGTGGTCGGTGGACTAATGGCATTAACAATGGCCGCTGATAAATTGGTTTTAATTGGCAATTCATATTCACCCGGACCGAGGCCTGAACAATCGACAAAGGCTTCTACTTGTGAAATATTAATATTATTAACCACCGATCCTGCTCCTTGTAGTTTAATAACTGCCTTTGTTTCTTTCATTTTTTTGACCGTCAAACCCGACTCTAAATTTTTCGTTTCAATCGTGTCCATGGTTAGCGATTTTTCAATCGGTGTTTCAATATTAACCGTTACCTTGGCTTTGCCATTACCATCCAAATAAAAACTTCCGGCTGGTAAATCAAGATCAACATCACGGGTAAAGGTTTGCGACTGGTTGGTCACATCAACCGGATTAACGGAAATCCGATCGATTGTATCAAGAACTTCTTTCTTTGCCCCAATAATCACTTTAGATGGCTCGACACTGGATTCGGTAACAATAAAACCATCAGTCGGCAAACCAGTGGTCGATGGAATGATATCGACCGTTTTAGTTTGGCCCAAAATGATTTCTGCTGTCACGACATCCGGTAATAAGACTACATTTTCAATCACATTGCCTTCCGCATCATAGGCTGATATCTGAACGTAACGAACGGCATCGACTTCAAGGCCATTGACATTAACCGTCCCTTGAATCTTATCAATCCGCTCAAGTTCCTCTTCAGGCCCCTCAACTTCTACTTTTTGATCAACCTCTATATTAATCACTGACCGTTCATTGGCTGGTTTTCCCTCAGCTTTGATTACTACTTCATGCTTTTCCTTAACGACATTATCAACGACAATTTCAAGACTTGTCGGATTCATACTATTGATGATAACCGTATTGGGTAAACCTTTTACGGCAATATCTAAATCATAGGTCCCCTTTTGTTTAATCTCTTCTAGATTAACTTCTGCCCTTATCTCTTTGAAATCAATATTTCTAAGATTACGATCGGTCCCCTTTATTTTTAAATTAAGATAATAGCTTTTATCCTCTGTTAGCACTAAATTCCTAGCATTAAGGGTTTCGATATTGGTAAGGGTAATTGGGATACTATTATAATCTTGAACTATTAATAAATCGGCATCGCCATTAACCGTAAACCATAGGGTGATCGCAATAACAACCGAAATAATTAATCGAATAATTTTTTCATGTATTGGAATTTTTTTCTTTTCTTTCATCACGATCCCCCCATAATTTTTTTAGCCAACCATTATTATTCTCATCAGCACTATTAAAGTTCTCAAGGATCACTTGTTCCATCACATCTAAAACGACATCATGGAAAAAGGTCCCCCGATAGGTATAGGAAATTCGGCCGGTTTCTTCCGAAACAATAATCACAATCGCATCGGAATTTTCACTAATTCCTAAACCCGCCCGATGTCTGGTTCCAAACTCGCATCCTAACTGGCGATTTTCAGATAAGGGTAACAAGCAGCCAGCCGCTCGTATCTGTCTTGACCACAAACTAATAATAACGGCACCATCGTGCAAGGGGCGGTTTGGCGTAAAAATATTTTCTAATAGTTGACTGCTAATATCCGCATCGATTTCAATGCCGGTCTCAATAATATTCTTTAAACCGGTGTTTTTTTCCAGCACAATCAAAGCACCAATTTGTTCAGATGCTAAATTTTCTATCGCTTTCATCAATTGACCGACATCTTTACTTAAATAATCGATACTCGATTTATTAAAAATATCTTTAAATAAACGATTATTGCCCAAATGTTCAAGGGCTGATCGAAACTCCGATTGAAAAACGACCACAATAAAAATAAATGCCCATGTAAAGGCACTTGACAAAATTAAATTCAAGGTGGTAAAGCCAAGAATCGAACTCAAGGGAATTAAAAACAAGAGTAAAATCAGACCTTTAAAAATCTGTTCTGCTTGGGTTCCCCGAATATAAACAAGTAACCGATAAATAACAAACGATATAATGATTACTTCAATAATTCCAGCAATTGTTATTCGTGATTGTAAATACAATAAAAATTCTTCCATTTTCTTCTCCAATTTTATTTCAACCTTAATTATACACCAATTTTGTCAGACAATGAAATGGAAATTGATTTTTTTGTTTTTCTCCCAAAAGTGACAAAAGAAATCCTGAGTCGATTAATTTTTTATTAAGGTTTTTAGAATTTTTTCATGATAAAATTAATTATCTTGTTATCTCTCTCTAAGGAGTTTCCCATGAAAAACCATTTATTTCATTTGCTTCCTAAAAGTGATACCGTCTTTTTAAATAATAGCGATTCCTTTCAGCAAGCCTATAATTTATTTATCTTAACAAATTATACCGCCTTACCGGTGATCAATAAAAAAGGTCAATATGTTGGAACCATTTGTGAAGGGGATTTATTACGCATCTTATCCCTAAGTCTAAGTGATTCCGACATTGACCTTTCCCATTTAAAAATAAAAGATATCGCCTTTAAAACAAAGACCGAAGTTGCTAGGATCAATGAAAGTTTTGAGCGATTAGTTGAGTTAGCCCTCAATCAAAATTTTATCCCTCTTGTTGATGACCAAGGCATATTCATTGGCATTTTAAGACGACAAGAACTGATTCGGGAATTGCTTACTATCGCCGCCTCTCAACTTGACGATGATGAGAGTTAAATATTATTTTTACTTCCCTAAAGAAAGTCCTTTATGGCTTTGTCCGAGTTAAAACCCTCAAGCAAAACAATTAAGGCTTTGCCCGAGAGCGGCAAGAAAAAATAACCTTGACCCCACCACGATGCCATAATTTCGCAAAAATCGCCAGTTGCTAGGTTCATCAATTGATTTTTTTTATGACCAAAGGGTTTTGCTTGAATGCAATATAAACAAAGTTCCCGATAAAGTTTTTCGCTAGCTAGATTTTGATTCTCAATAATCGGCAAGATCCGCTGACAAATCCCATAATCAATCACCTCTTCTTCAGACAATAAAGCTTCAATCCCATTGTTTATCCCATAAGCTAATAGTTCGTTTTTTTGCCGATACGCCATTGGACAATTGTATCGGCTTAATAATTTTTGAATATCCTCAAGGTATTGCATTAATTTTTCGATTACTTCCGGTAATTTCGGGCTTGGTGACTTCATTTTAAAACGACTATTATTCCAATTCTCTTCATCTCGAAAATCGCCCGTTTCAAAGGGGGTTTTTATCTCAACTTCTGGCATCCTGATAATATTTCCGCAGTCCACAAGCTCGGCTGCTAAATGTTTCTGATGTCCCTGATTTAAAGTGCCAATGATATAAAGGTTTTCCGGAAAGATCAAATTCCCATACTCTCTAAATGCCACCTGATCATCCTTAAAATCATCTTTATTTAAGATTGGTTCATCTCGCCCATTAATGCTTTCAATTAAAAGACGGTAAACCTGAGTTGACGAAACATAATCAAGCTCATCTAATAATAAAAAATGGGGTTTCTCGGGATTAATAAAGGCTTTTTTAAACATTTGTAAAAGAGCCGTCGGCGAAAAAGGATGACCTGTCTTTCTAAATACTGACTTTTGCTCCTGCCACTCTTTGCCAACTAAAATTCTTTCATAGCGGCCATTTTCATAACTAGCTCCAATTGTTTCAGCAAATAGGCGTGGAAAGGTGGTTTTCCCCATTCCTAATCGGCCTGTTAATAAGACAAAGGGTTTTGCTTTTAGTGATAGGTAATAATTAAAAATTAAAGAATTAGGAAAATAAAAGCCTTGCTTGGCCATTTTCCCAGCAATCATTTTTAAAGAAATGGGGACCTCACGATCTTTTTTTTGATGTTTAGGAAACGTCATTTTAAGAAAATAATCTTTTTCATCATCTGAATCTTCTCGCTCTAGATCGCTTTGGACATTAATAGCTGGGCTGACACTCTTTTGCACCATAGCTTGCGTCATATTTTTTTCCAGCTCAATTTCTTGCTTTTTGGCCACTTCAGGAAAGTCCTTATTTTCTTCATTAACTCTTTCTTTATTAACTTTTTCTTTATTAGCTAACTTGTCTTTAACCTTATCATCTTGCAAATCTATATTTACTAGCTCTTCTAACGCTTGGTTTTTTTCTTCAATTTTTTGCTCTTCTTTTAAGATTATTTCTTCATTAATCTGTTGATCGTTTATATGGTCCTGTACTTGGTCCTCTAAATCACTTGCTTGGTCAATTATTTCTGTCTGTTTTAAGTTAAAATGAGTCCCTATCTTTTCAAATAAGGCTAAAAACGCTTCAAACTCAGATACCAAGGTCTGATCATCTGGCAAGGGCTCTGAATACATTTGATAATAAACAATCCCTGCCACAAGGGCTGGATTGGGCAAATATATATCACTTTTTAAGGTATCAAACTGGTCTGAGGGTTCTTTTTCTCGCAAATCCTCAACTTTTTGCGACAGGGTCCCAACTCCCACACCTTCCTCTTGATAGGTGATCGCTAAATAAAGAACCTGAGCATCTTTAGCAAGCAAGTAAGCTAAAGCAAGACCAGAGTCTTCTTCTATGCCAACCCAAGGGATCTCAGCCCATTGATCTTGGCCAGCAAAACCTTTAACATGATAGTTACTGACTCCTTTAAGCTCTTTAAGGATAGCTGGAATATCTTTCTCAATGACCTCTTTAAAAGAAAAGCGAAAATCACGAGGATAATAGTTTGGATAATCGTCAATCCATTCCTTTAATTTCTCGCTTAAACCTTTTCCTAGGAACTCATCTTTTTTTTCTCTCGGGGATTTTTCCATCATTTTTAACGTTTTACTCAATTTTTTATCCTCCCTAACATAAGATTTGCTTCCTTATTTTTTAGTGATTAGCCTTATTTTTTTCTTCTTCTAGCCGCCATTCTAACCGCATTTCCTCAATCGCCTTGGCTTCTTCATCTTTTAATTGTTGTCTTTCTTTGTGAAGATCTGCCAATTTTTCTGGCACCTTGGGACTTTCATCTTCTTTTAAATCAACGCCCATGCTGGTAAGCAATAAACGTCGTTTCCCCGGGCCATGAAACTCAATAAAATAAAGACTTTGGTTAAGATCAAGAACTAGGGTTCCTTGTTCGACCATTAATGTTTGACTAGCACCAAATAAGGCTGCTTTGACATTAACCGTTGTCCATCCGGTAAACATCATTCCATCATATTTAGGAAGAAGATGATTGATCTTTTTAAAAAATTCTTTCTCCAAGCGATGATCATCGTTGATCAAAAGAGCCAGGGCCGATGTTTTTTCAGGTAGGTGTAATTGGACAATTCCCTTTTTTAACCGCCTTTTACAAACATAATCTTTTACCATATCGGTAATATCAACTAGCTTTTCAGTCGTGTCAATTTCAATTTCAAATACTTCCATTATTTTTGTCTCCCGTCAGTGAATTTTATAATTGAATCATTTCAAAAAAACAAAAGCAGCTGACTAACTACTTTTGTTTCCTTACTCTCTTTTTAAACGCGTGATGTCTGGCTGCATTCTTTTTTTTGAATCCGCTTATTGGTTATTTTTTTGAAAACTGAATAAAAAACAGCTAATGTTGGAATACCGAGGACAATCCCTAGAAAACCAAATAAATTTGCCCCGATCAGCATTCCAATTAAAACCCAAATACCGGAAAGGCCGATGGAACTCCCCACCACTTTGGGATAAATAAAATTCCCTTCAACTTGTTGAAGAACAAGAATATAAATAACAAAGATTAGGGCGTATAAAGGATCAACAATTAAAAGAATAAAACCACTGGGTATAGCCCCAAGAAAGGCTCCAAATACTGGAATAACACTTGTTGAACCGACCAATACCCCAATTAATAAGGCATAGGGAACCTGAAGAATGGCTAAGCCTAGTCCACAAAGAGTACCAATAATAATGGCCTCTGTAATCTGTCCAGCGATAAAGCCGTGAAAAACGTCATTGGCTGTTTTACTAACGTCTTCAATAAATTCAACCTTCTCTTTGGGTACGTAGGCACATAGCAATTTATCTTTTATCGTTAATAATTTTTCTTTATCGGCCAGCATATAAATCGAAAGAATAAGGCCTAAGAAAAAATTAAAAATCCCCGTTGTTAGCGAAACTGTGGCATCATAAATATCCGGGGCTAGATCCATAAGGTAATTGCCAATCCCTTTGAAAATCTCATCCCACTGTGTCGATAATTGCTCCCAGACATTGCCTGGTAACTTAAAGATCAAAAACAGCTGGTCGATCCACTCTTTAAAGGATGCATAATAATCGGGAAACTTTTCGATTAATGTATTGACGCTATTGATTAATTGGGGGATTAAAAAGGTAAAAATACCGGCAATTGCCCCTAAAATAATAATAATTGTCAAAATTATAGCTGTAAAACGCTTTAATTTATCACGATTAAGCTTCTTTTTTTTCTTTTTAAAAGAGGGGACCTTATCGATAAAGCCTAAAAGATTGTGCTCTATAACGGTCATTGGAATATTAAGGATAAAGGCAAAACCTAGCCCAATCAAAATCGGCGTAATTAATTCCAGAAAGAGGCCAAAATATTTAAAGAGGACATTTAAATTTAATAAGGCAACAAGCAAAGTGATCCCAAAAGCAATCAGAATTACATAGGTGCGAAATCGACGCTTCTCCATTCCATATTGATTATCTTTCTTCTCTTCCATTTTTTACCTCATTTTTATTTTTCTTTTTGTCATTATATCATTTTTAATGATTTTTTTCTTTAAAAATTAGCGATTACTTCTTTTCCGATCCAATTCCGATAATATTTTTTTGCGCAGACGAATATCGGTCGGTGTGATTTCAACTAATTCATCATCATCGATAAATTCAAGGGCCTGTTCTAGGGTCATTTCGCGAGGTTCAATCAGTTTTAAGGCCTCATCTGAGCCGGAAGCTCGAACATTGGTCATTTTCTTGTTTTTAGTCGGATTAACGGTCATGTCATCACTGCGATTATTAATACCAATAATCATCCCTTCATAAACCTTGACTCCTGGTCGAACTAATAATTCCCCACGTTCATTTAGATTAAATAAGGAATAGGCCATCGTTTCACCATTAAATTGAGAAATTAAAACACCATTTTTACGTTGGGGAATTTCTCCTTTATGGATTTCAAAATCAGCAAAACGCCGAACCAAGGTTCCCTCACCATGGGTATCGTTAATAAATTCACTTTGGTAACCTAACAGACCCCGAGTCGGGACCATAAATTCTAGTTTTACCCAGCCCTCTTGGTTCTCCATTGCCACCATCCGGCCTTTTCGTATATTAAGCTTAGAAATAACCGTTCCCGAGTATTTTTCTGGTACCGTAATAATTACTTGTTCGATTGGTTCCACTAATTTATCCTGGTCATTACGGTGCATGATTACTTCTGGCTTGGATACAGCCACCTCATAACCTTCACGCCGCATATTTTCTAGTAAGATCGATAAGTGTAGTTCCCCACGTCCTGAAACTTTAAAGCCTTCGACACTAGCCCCAAGTTCCTCAACTAATAAACCAACATTGACTTCTAGTTCTTTTTCTAGCCGAGCTTTAAGGTGTCTTGTCGTTACAAATTTTCCTGATTCGCCGACAAAGGGCGATTTATTAACTAAAAAATTCATCGATAAGGTTGGTTTTTCAATTTCAATCCGTTCCATTGGTTGAACCTGGTTAATCTCGCCAATGGTTTCGCCAATGGAAATATCAGGGATTCCAGAGATCACAACAATATCGCCTGACTTGGCTTCTTTTACTTCGACTCGTGATAGGCCTCGATAGACAAAGAGTTGACTGACCTTTTCTTTCTTAAAGCTCTCATCACGCTTACAGACTTCAATTTGCTCACCGGAAGAAATGGTCCCCGAATAAATTTTCCCAATTCCTAAACGACCGATATAATCATCATAAGCCAGTGCCGACACTTGCATCTGCAGGGGCTCTAAACTTTTGTCATCTTGGAGGCCAACATGGTCGACAATCGTTTCAAAAAGCGGTTCTAAATCAACTTGTTCATCTGCCATATCACGAATGGCAATCCCTTCTTTGGCAACCCCATAGAGAATGGGAAAATCCAATTGGTCATCATCGGCCTTTAATTCCACAAATAAATCAAAGACCATGTCGACAACCTCTTCCGCTCGTTGGTCCTTTTTATCGATTTTATTAATAAACAAGATCGGCTTAAGGCCCTGTTCTAGGGATTTGTTAAGGACAAAGCGGGTTTGTGGCATTGGCCCTTCACTAGAATCGACCAATAGCACCACGGTATCGACTGTTTTTAGGATCCGCTCAACTTCTGATGAAAAATCAGCATGGCCAGGGGTATCGACAATATTAATCTTAATGTCCTTATACATAATTGAACAATTCTTTGAGTATATGGTAATCCCTCGCTCACGTTCTAAATCGTTGCTATCCATCACGCAATCGACCACTTCTTGATTATCTCGAAAAACATTACTCTGTCCTAACAAAGCATCGACAAGGGTTGATTTTCCAGCGTCCACGTGGGCTATAACAGCAATATTAATAATCGCTTGTTTCTTATTCATAAATTCCTTCTTTCTTGTTTTTCCAATTAAAAATCCTGCAACAGAATCTGTCGCAGGACTTCAAATAAATAATATTAACGTTTTGAAAATTGTGGCGCTCTTCTTGCTTTCTTGAGACCATATTTCTTTCGTTCTACCATTCTGGAGTCTCGAGTCAGGTAACCAGCTTTTTTTAAATCAGGGCGCAAATTAATATCTGCTTCCAATAAGGCTCTAGCAATCCCGTGTCGAATTGCCCCAGATTGACCTGTAAATCCTCCTCCATGAACATTAACGATGATATCAAAGGCATGACTTGTGTCTGTTAGCACAAGCGGTTGCCTTGCAACGACCTTCAATGTTTCCATTCCAAAATAGTCATCAATATCACGACCATTAATGATAAACTTACCATCTCCTGGTAACAATCGCACGCGAGCGACTGATGTTTTTCGTCGGCCAGTTCCAAAATATTGTATTTTTGCCATTCTCTATTCTCTCCTTCTTAGCTCTAAATTTCGTATACTTCAGGCATTTGAGCAGCGTGTGGGTGGTCGCTACCAGCATAAACTTTTAGCTTGCTAGCTACTTTATCACCAAGCTTATTATGTGGAATCATCCCTTTAACGGCTTTATATACCAAAAGTTCTGGCTTCTCTGCTAAGAGTTTTCGATAAGGGGTCTCTTTTAGACCACTATTATAACCAGAATAAGTTTTATATAATTTCTGATCTAATTTATTCCCAGTTAAGACAATTTTTTCAGCATTAATAATAATAACAAAATCGCCGCAATCCATATGGGGCGAAAAAAATGCTTTATTTTTTCCTCTTAATATATTAGCAACCTCAGTTGCCATCCGTCCAAGTACCTTGCCCTCTGCATCAATCACATACCATTTGCGATCTATCTCATGAGACTTGGCCATTTTAGTGGCATTTGCATTCATCTCAAAATCCTCCTAAGTCTAATTTTTATCTGTTTTTCCGATAAAGTGGGATTTATCGAAATACGTATCTAAATGTATCGGGGCTAGTGATACAATAACGTCCACGTTGAATTTTATAATAGTTTAGGATCTCTGTCAAGAAAAAGTTTTATCTTGAGGATATAAAACCTCTTTTAAATATAGGCCGTGGGCTGGAACCGTTAAGCCGGCCTGCCGTCTGTCTTTACTTAAGATAATCTTTTTTAAATCATCTGCCCCCAAATTATATTGGCTTACTTTTAATAAGGTCCCAACCATAATTCGAACCATATTATAAAGAAAACCGTTTCCCTTAAAGCTAATCTCATGGTGAGACCCTTGATGGGAAAAACGAATCGCTTCAATCGTCCGAACGGTTGTTTTAATTGAACTGCCAGTCGCCATAAAGCCGCTAAAGTCATGGGTCCCAATAAAGGCTTGGGCGGCCTTCTCAATTTGTTGCCAATTAAGACTGTAAGCAATCCGATAAGTCAGGTCATAAAAAAAGGGATCACCAATTTTACTTTCAACAATTTTATAGAGATAGGTTTTCCCAATGGCACTATAACGGCTATGAAAAGTCTCCGGTCGTTGTCGGCATTGAAGAATTCGGATATCTTCTGGCAACTTAGTGTTAAGGGCATACGGCATTCTTTCTGCTGGGATACTGGTCTTGGTAAAAAAATGCGCCGATTGCTTTAGAGCATGGACCCCGGCATCGGTTCGCCCTGAAGCAATTAAATGTACCTTTTCCCCGGTCAGCTTAAAGATCCCCTGCTGGATCACATCTTGGATACACAGGGCATTTGGCTGAATTTGCCAACCATGATAGGCACTGCCACGATAACTAATAATCAATTGATAATTTTTCATTTTACACCGGCTAAAGGGGAAAAATAAGGGGAATATGAATCCAACGGGTGGCCAATAAGCCGATTATCATTAAAAACATAAGGGTAAAGGCCAAGCTATCAGACCTTTTAAAAATCAGCTTATTCATCCGGGTTCGATTTTCACCACCCCGGTAACAACGAGCTTCCATTGCTGTAGCCAATTCATCTGCTCGCCGAAAGGCAGAAATAAAAAGCGGGACTAAGATGGGGATTAGATTTTTCCCCCGAGCAATCAAACTCCCAGTTTCAAAATTAGCCCCTCTGGCTTTCTGGGCCTTCATGATTCGGTCTGTTTCCTCCATTAGGGTGGGAATAAAACGTAGGGCAATCGACATCATCATTGATAATTCATGGGCATAACGACGAATAAAGGGAATAAAAGAAATGCACCACTCCATCCCATCAGTTAGATCAATTGGTGAGGTCGTTAAGGTCATCACTGACGTTCCGACAACCAATAAAATTAGCCTTAGGGCCATAAAGGTGGCCACTTTTAAGCCTTCCATGGTAATGGTCAAAGGCCCTAGGGTCGCAATAATCTGACCCGGTGTCATAAATAAATTTAAGATCACCGTCAAGAGAATAATCAGAACCAAGCCTTTTATTCCTCTAATAATATAGGAAATTGGTATCTTGGATAAGATCGTGATGGTTGCGATAAGTATAAATGATACGAGATATCCCCACATATTATTGATTAAAAATAGCATCACAATAAAAGCCGTCGTAAAGACTATTTTTGTTCTCGGGTCCAAACGATGAATGATCGATCCCGTTGGATAATATTGGCCTATGGTTACATCTTTTAGCATTTTCTACCCTCTATTATTTTTAATATTTCTTCTTTAGCTGCTTCAACGGTAAAAATATCATCTCTTAGATCAGGATATTGATATTTTAATCGTCGCATCAAGTAAGTGATTTCTGGGACGGCAAGACCAATTTGTTCAAGTTTTTCGACTTGCCCAAAAACGACTGCCGGTTGATCATAAAAAACCACCTCGCCATCGCTTAAGACCAATATCTTATTGACCAATTTGCCGATATCTTCCATGCTGTGAGAAACCAAAATAACTGTCATCTGCCGGTCTTCATGGAGTTTTTTGATTTGACTTAAAATGCTATCACGGCCTCTTGGATCAAGACCTGCCGTTGGTTCATCTAAAATAAGAACACTAGGCTCCATGGCCAGTACACCAGCAATGGCCACTCGCCGCATCTGACCACCAGACAATTCAAAGGGTGATTTATTTTTAATGCTTTCAAAGTCTAGGCCGACCATAGTCACCGCCTTTCGAATCCGCTGATCAGTGGTCTTTTCATCAAGGCCCTGATTTTTAGGGCCAAAAGCAATATCTTTATAAACCGTTTCCTCAAATAATTGGTGTTCCGGGTATTGAAAGACGAGGCCAACCCGGTGCCGTAAATTAATTAGATCAGACTTTTTCTGGGCAAAAATATCAAGCTCATCAACGACCACTGTTCCTGATGTTGGCGATAACAAACCATTCAAATGTTGGATCAAGGTCGATTTACCCGAACCAGTATGACCGATAATCCCAATAAATTCACCGTCTTCAATGGTCAGGCTAATCGTCTTTAAGGCTTGGTATTCAAAAGGAGAGCCTTGTGAATAGGTATGGGATAAATTTCTAATCTCTACTGGCATAAGGCATCCACCATTTCATCAATACTTAGAATATCAGAAGGCAAATCAATCCCTTCCTTTCTTAATTCATGGGCCAATTCAGTCATCTGTGGCACATCCAAACCAATTTTTTTAAGGATGTCAACCTGAGTAAAAATTTCCCGTGGCTTTCCCGCTAAAACAATTTGTCCCTGGTCAAGGACAAGGATACGGTCAGCATCAATGAGTTCATTCATATAGTGAGTCACATGAATAACTGTCATTTGTTTGTCCTGATTTAATCCTTTAATGGTTTCCATTACCTCACGTCGGCCAGAGGGATCAAGCATGGCTGTTGGTTCGTCAAAAATAATACATTCTGGCTCCATGGCCAATATTCCAGCAATGGCAATCCGCTGTTTTTGGCCACCCGACAATTGATGGGGTTTTTGCTGGGCATAAGCTTGCATTTCAACGGTCTCTAGTGCTTGATCGACCCGTTTTCTAATCTCTTCTGGGGCAATACCAAGGTTTTCTGGTCCAAAAGCCACATCTTCTTCAACAATCGTTGCTACCAATTGATTATCAGGGTTCTGAAAGACCATACCCGCAACTTGACGAATTAACCAAATATTATCCTGGTCTTTGGTATTAAGGCCATTGACGATGACATCCCCCTGGCTTGGTAGAATGATGGCATTTAATAATTTTGATAAGGTTGATTTTCCTGAGCCATTATGACCGATTACGCCAACAAATTCACCCTTTTTTATCTTAAAAGAAATGTCCTTTAGTGCTCTAACAGGGTCAGCCTCTTCTTCAGATGGATAGGTAAAGCAAACATCCACAAGCTCAATCATATTTTTATTTTCCATTTTATTTTGTCCTTCTAGGTGATCCCAAAACACGATAAGAAAAGGGATTAAGCCTAAGTACCTTAATCCCCCAGATGGTTCATGTTTATACTAATTCGATGATGGCCATCTCAGCACCATCACCACGGCGTGGTCCTAAACGATAAATCCGTGTATAGCCACCATTTCTTTCCGTGTATTTTGGTGCAATTTCATCAAATAATTTTCTGACTACATCCTCTTGTGTGATATAGGCAATTGCCTGTCTGCGTCCGTGTAAGTCGCCTCTTTTTCCCAAAGTAACCATTTTGTCTGTTAATCTTTTTACTTCCTTTGCACGAGTAACAGTCGTTTCGATACGACCATGCTCGAGCAAGGCTGTCGTCAGATTTCTGAGTAATGCTCTTCTTTGATCAGAGGGGCGACCGAGTTTACGATATCCCGCCATGTCTCTTTACTCCTTTATCTTTTCTTCTTCTTTGCTCAAGGATAAACCAATTTCAGCCAGTTTATGCTTGATCTCATTTAGAGATTTCCGTCCGAGGTTACGAACTTTTATCATGTCCTCTTCCGTTTTCTGGGTCAATTTCTCAACTGTATCGATATTCGCTCGTCTTAAACAATTACTAGAGCGAACGGATAATTCCAGTTCTTCGATTGACATTTCACGAATACGTTCTTTTTCATCTTCTTCTTTTTCAACCATTATTTCAACTGTTGTTGCATGTTCAGTCAAATCGATAAATAAGTTCAGATGTTCATTGAGTACCTTAGCTGCTAGTGATAAGGCTTCTTCCGGTGTTGTTGTCCCGTCGGTTAAAACGTCAAGAGTCAATTTATCAAAATCGGTAATTTGACCAACACGGGTATTCTCAACTAAAAAGTTAACTTTTTTAATCGGTGAAAAAATAGAATCAACCGGAATTGTCCCAATTGGCATACCAGGAAATTTATTTTTTTCGGCTGACACATAACCGCGTCCTTTTTCAATCCGCATTTCCATATTAAGCGTCGCCCCTTTTGCTAAGGTGGCAATATGCATGTCCGGATTTAAAATTTCGACATCGGCATCACCAATAATATCACCGGCTTTAATTACGCCTTCACCCGAAGCCTCAATATAAAGTGTTTTTGGTTCATCGACA
>CAZJGM010000030.1:0-20255 GCA_964545675.1 uncultured Lachnospiraceae bacterium
AGATTTTAAAAAGAAAATTAAAGAATTGTGGTATAATATGGAAGTTGTAAGTAACAAATTAGTAAAAAATTAATAAATACGCAATTGGAAAGGTCGTAATGGAAGAAAATAAATATAATGAAGAGTTTAGAACCATTGTGAAGGATATTGTCGAACATAGTGAATTTCAAAAATTAAAAGAGATTATCCATCATGGAAATGGTTTATTTTATCACTCTGTGGCGGTCGGATATTATTCGTATCGAGCAGCCAAAGCCTTGAAAATGGATTATGTTTCAATAGCAAGAGGGGCAATTCTTCATGACTTCTATACCGAAGCATGGCAAACAACGAAAAAAGAGTCAAAAGGGATCCAGAGGATCAAAGATATGCATGGCTTTTCTCATCCCAAAACTGCCCTTGAAAATGCCAAAAAATATTTTGACATTGATGAAAAACAAGAAGACATGATTGTTAAGCATATGTTTCCCCTAACGCCAATCCCTCCAGCTAATGCTGGCTCTTGGATTGTTACCTTAGTGGATAAGCTAGTGGCAAGCCAAGAGCTTGCCATTGCTAGAACACAGCCGATTAGAAAATTGAAAAATATATTCGCTCGGGCCTAAAAAACTTAGTCTAGAAAAACATTCAAAAATAGGATTATAGTTGTTAAAAAATTTAACAACTGGATTTTTGAATGTTTTTTTGAGAATTTTTTTAAGCTTTTTCTAAAAAATAATTTAATAGTGGAGGATAATTGTGGACGAAAAACAAATAGAACGCGCCAAAGAGCATTTTGGTGAACTGATCAAAGAGCAATTAGAACGGATTAAGGCCATGAAGGTTCAAGGCGACTTTACTGATTTTGCGACAAAAAATAAAATTATCATTGGGGTCGTCGGGGGCGACGGAATTGGTCCTTTTATTACTTCTCAAGCCCATCGTGTCCTTGAATTTTTACTTGAAGACGACATCCAAAAGGGACGCATTGTCTTTAAGGTGATCGATGGCTTGACCATTGAAAATCGGGCGGCTTGTGGTAAGGCCATCCCTGATGATGTCCTTGAGGAGTTAAAAGCCTGTGATGTCATTCTTAAAGGACCAACGACTACTCCTAGAGAAGGCGATCCTTGGCCTAATATTGAAAGTGCCAATGTGGCCATGCGTAGGGAACTTGACTTGTTTGCCAATGTTAGACCAGTTAGTGTGCCCGAGAAAAATATCGATTGGGTCTTCTACCGAGAAAATACCGAAGGGGCTTATACCCTAGGCAGTAAGGGAATCCATGTTAATGATGATTTAGCCATTGATTTTACGGTAACGACCCAAGAAGGGTCAGACCGGATTATTCGGGCGGCCTTTGACTATGCCAAACAATCGGGCATGAATAAGGTAACGGTGGTGACCAAGGCCAATGTTGTTAAAACAACCGATGGCAAATTTTTAGATGCGGCCAAAGAAATTGCCAAAGATTATCCGCAAGTTGAAATGGATGATTGGTATATTGATATTATGACTGCTAAACTAATTGATGAAAAACGACGTAGCCAATTTAAAGTCATGGTTCTTCCTAATTTATATGGGGATATTTTAACCGATGAAGCGGCTGAATTTCAAGGTGGTGTAGGAACAGCCGGTTCAGCAAATTTGGGAAAACACTATGCGATGTTTGAAGCCATTCACGGCTCAGCCCCCCGAATGGTTAAAGAAGGCCGAGGAGACTATGCTGATCCTTGTAGTATAATCAGAGCAGCTGGTATGCTACTCGAACACATTGGCTATCCAAAGAAAGCCGACCAATTAAAAAAAGCCCTTGATATTTGTGGACTTTATGAAAAAAAATTAGTTTTAACTGGCCGAGACACTGGAGCAAGCGGGGCCGACTATGCCAATTATTTAATGGAAACATTGTCTAAAGCCAATCTTGATGAAATCTACTCAAGTTATCAAACAAAGTAAAAAATGAAATCCTAATTTTTATGGGAGGGCAGATGTTAGATAAAATTGATTTAAAGGTTAAGATAGAAAAAGAAAAATATCGCTCTGAGAAAAAACGTTTATCATCGCGTCTAGGGGAATTACAACGGCAAGTGAAAGAACTGAAGATTCCTGTGACCGTGATTGTTGAGGGCTGGGAGGCGGCCGGCAAAGGGACCTTGATTAATGGCTTGTTGATGCCAATGGACCCGCGAACTTTCCGGGTTTATAACTTTAAAAAGGAAAAAAATGAAGATGAGGCCTTACGGCCCTTTCTTTGGCGTTACTGGATTAAAACCCCGGAGAAAGGGCAGATCGCTATTTTTAACCGAAGCTATTATAGCGAGCTTTTGTATGATGAAAAGCCAAGCCATCGGTTGATGGACCAGGCCAATGAATTTGAAAAAACCCTGTCTCAGGATGGGATGGTTTTTATTAAAGTCTTTATCCATATTAGTCAAGAGGAGCAAAAAAAACGCTTTGATAAATTGCTAAGCAATGAATCAACAGCTTGGCGAGTTAGTAAGGATGACCTTAAGGAAAATAAGGCCTATAAGTCTTTAAAAAAACGTTTAAATCCTGGCCTTCACCAAACCGATAATTACTTTGCCCCTTGGTATATTATTGAAGGTGAACAAAAGGACTATGCCCTAATTAAGCTCTTAAGTATTCTCGTTATGCGCTTGGAAAATGCTGTTGCGACCAAGCAAAAAGAGCCTGAGAAAAAGCCGCTCATTCAAGCCGGGGCCATGCCTTATCAAAGCCGGATCTTAGACGGTATTGACCTTAATCAGGCCCTCGACCGGGAGACCTACCGAAAAGATCTTAAAGACTGTCAAAACAAGATTCGTTTGCTTCAATATGAACTTTATCGGCAACGGGTCCCAGTCGTCCTTGTTTTTGAAGGCTGGGATGCGGGTGGAAAAGGTGGGGCCATTAAGCGTTTGACGGCTAATCTCGACCCCCGTGGTTATATGGTTTATCCGACGGCAGCACCCAATGATACTGAGCGCAAACACCATTATCTCTGGCGTTTTTGGCGAGATATGCCTAAAGATGGGCATTTGGGGATTTGGGATCGCAGCTGGTATGGCCGATTAATGGTGGAACCCATTGAAGGCTTAGTAAGCCAAGAAGCCTTTAATCGTTCGTACCGAGAGATTAATGAGTTTGAAAAACAAATGACTGATTCGGGAGCAGTGGTTTTAAAGTTTTGGATGCAAATTGATCAGGAGGAACAAGGCAAACGTTTTAGCCAAAGACAGGAAAACCCTCAAAAGGGCTGGAAAATTACCGATGAAGATTGGCGAAATCGGGAAAAATGGGATCTTTATGAAATGGCTGTCAATAAGATGCTCTTGAAAACCTCAACAATGACTGCGCCTTGGCTTGTCGTTGAAGCCAATGATAAGTATTATGCTAGAATAAGGGTGCTTAAAGAAGTGATTAAAAAATTAGAAGAACACTTACACCAATAAAGCTAGCAGAAAAAGAAATAATGTTTGCACAATAGGCCTTTAAGTAAGAAAAAGGATAAAAATTTACCTTTAAATAGGTGTGTACACTTAAAAGTTAATATGATATAATTTTAGTGATAAATTTTTGTCATTAAATACTATAAAACAGATTTTTTATTATAAGGAGGAAATTATGCCAAAACAAATGATGACCATGGATGGCAATACGGCAGCAGCTCATGTTGCCTATGCATTTACCGAGGTTGCGACGATTTATCCAATTACCCCATCATCAACAATGGCTCAAAGTGCTGATGTATGGGCTTCACAAGGACGAGAAAATATCTTTGGGCAGATTGTAAAAGTTACCGAGATGCAATCAGAGGGAGGGGCAGCTGGTGCCATGCACGGTTCGCTAGCCGCTGGTGCGCTGACAACGACCTTTACGGCTTCCCAAGGTTTACTTTTAATGATTCCCAATATGTATAAAATGGCTGGCGAATTATTGCCAGGCGTCTTTCATGTAACGGCGCGAACACTAGCGACTCAAGCCTTATCTATTTTTGGTGACCACAGTGATGTTATGGCATGTCGACAAACAGGCTTTGCCCTACTTGCCTCCGGGGGTGTCCAAGAAGTTATGGACCTTGCTGGAATTGCCCATTTATCAGCCATTAAAAGCCGGATTCCCTTTATGCATTTCTTTGATGGTTTTAGAACCTCTCATGAGATTCAAAAAATTGAAGTGCTTGATTACGAAAGTCTTAAAAAATTAACTGACTTTGAAGCGATTCAGAGCTTTAGAGATAATGCCTTAAATCCTGAACATCCCGTGACAAGAGGAACGGCTCAAAATCCGGATATTTTCTTCCAAGCCCGAGAAGCGTCCAATCCTTTTTATGATAATCTTCCTGAAATTGTTGCTGATTACATGGAAAAAATTTCGGAAATAACCGGCCGTAGCTACCATCTTTTTGATTATTATGGGGCCGAAGATGCCGAACGTGTCATTGTGGCAATGGGTTCTGTGACCGATACCATTGAAGAAACGATTGATTATCTAATGAGTCAGGGTGAAAAAGTTGGTTTAATTAAAGTGAGACTCTTTAGACCCTTTGCTTTAAAATACTTTTTTGATGCCCTACCAAAATCAGTTAAAAAGATTTCTGTCCTTGATCGGACCAAAGAACCTGGTTCGCTTGGTGAACCCTTATACCAAGATGTTCGAACGGCTTTTTATGACCAAGAAAAGCAACCCCTTATCGTTGGTGGCCGTTATGGCCTTAGTTCTAAGGACACCACACCAACTCAAATTAAAGCAGTTTTTGATAATCTAAAAAAAGACCAACCGAAAAATCAATTTACCATTGGGATTATCGATGATGTCACCCATACCAATCTTGAACTGGGTGAAGAAATCTTTACCATTCCCGAAGGAACCAAAGGATGTAAGTTCTGGGGACTTGGATCAGATGGGACAGTCGGTGCTAACAAATCAGCCATTAAAATTATTGGTGACCACACTGACTTATATGCCCAAGGTTATTTCTCCTATGATAGCAAGAAATCGGGTGGGGTAACGGTTTCTCACTTACGATTCGGGAAAAAACCAATTAAATCAACCTATTTGATTGTTAAATCAGACTTTATCTCCTGTTCAACCCAAGCCTATGTCTATCAGTATGATCTGTTAAAAGGCTTAAAGGATAATGGTATTTTCTTACTTAATACCGTTTGGACACCAGAAGAATTAGAAGAAAAATTACCAGCATCCTTGAAAGAATATATAGCTAAGCATAAGATTAATTTCTACACCATCAATGCCACTAAAATTGCTGAAGATATTGGTCTAGGACGACGAACCAATATGATTATGCAATCAGCATTCTTTAAATTAGCTGAAATTATTCCCATTGATGATGCCGTTGCTTATTCAAAAGCAGGGATTGAGAAATCCTACGGCAGTAAAGGCCAACGGATTGTTGATATGAATAACGAAGCGGTCGATCAGGGTATTAAATCCCTTGTAAAAATCGATGTACCAGAAGCTTGGAAAAATATCGAAAAAGAAAAAATGGAAAAAGAAGATGTGCCTGAATTTATCACTAAGATTTTACGTCCCATTAGTCGCTTAGAAGGAGATAATATCCCTGTTTCGACCTTTAAGGGGATTGAAGACGGTACCTTTATGGCCGGATCTGCTGCCTATGAAAAACGAGGCATAGCCGTTAATGTACCAAAATGGATACCGGAGAATTGTATCCAATGTAATCAATGTGCCTTTGTTTGCCCCCATGCAGTTATTCGTCCCTTCTTACTCGATGAGGATGAAAAAGCAGCTGCACCAGAAGGCTTTACTAGTCTTAAGGCCGTCGGTAAACAATTAGCCGGTCTTGATTATCGAATTCAGATTAGTGTTCTCGATTGTACCGGTTGTGGAAATTGCCAAGATGTTTGTCCAGCCAAAACAAAAGCACTGGTTATGGAACCGATCGAAAAACATTTAGACCAAGTGCCTAATTGGAATTATGCTAAAACTTTAGCGACAAAAGATACCTTACTACCAAAGGGAACGGTTAAGGGTAGTCAATTTGCCCAACCACTTCTTGAGTTCTCAGGAGCGTGCGCTGGTTGTGGTGAAACACCTTATGTTAAAGCCATTACCCAACTCTTTGGCGATCGGATGATGATTGCTAATGCGACCGGTTGTTCATCAATCTGGGGGGCTTCAGCACCGTCAACGCCTTATTGCAAAAATGATCAAGGAAAAGGACCAGCTTGGGCCAATTCACTCTTTGAAGATAATGCCGAATTTGGTTTTGGGATGTTACAGGCAACTGAAAAAATGACTGAAACAATTTCAAGTTATCTGGCCGCCATTAATGCAGGAGGGGCACCAGAAAGCCTTAAAGAAGCAAGTATAGCCTGGATGGATAGTTTAAAAGATGCCGAACTAACCAAGACAACGTCTGTAAAATTAATTGATGAATTGAATAAATTTAAAGGTCAAGGTGAAATTGCAACAAAAGTTCAATTTATCTTAGACAACCAATCCTACCTGATTAAGAAATCCCAATGGGTAATCGGTGGCGATGGTTGGGCCTATGATATCGGCTATGGCGGTTTAGACCATGTTCTAGCCTCTGGAAAAGATATCAATGTATTGGTTCTTGATACTGAAATCTACTCTAATACTGGTGGTCAAGCCTCTAAATCAACACCGACTGCTGCCGTTGCTCAATTTGCAGCAGCTGGGGAACGGGTTAAGAAAAAAGACTTAGGCATGATGGCAGCAACCTATGGTTATGTCTATGTGGCCCAAGTCGCTATGGGTGCCGATAAAAATCAATTTATGAAAGCGATCCAAGAAGCAGAAGCCTATAAAGGACCGTCAATTATTATCGCTTATGCACCATGTATTAATCATGGCATTAAAGGTGGTATGAGTCGGACCCAGAGTCATGAAGCGGCTGCCGTTGAATCCGGTTACTGGCAACTCTATCGTTATAATCCAGCTTTAAAAGAAGAGGGTAAAAATCCCTTTATCCTTGATTCTAAAGAACCAGATATGGATAAATTCGATGATTTCTTAGACTCCCAAGTGCGTTATACATCACTTAAATTGACCTTCCCAGAAGTGTCAGCAACTTTGTATGATGTAGCAAGAGAAGAAGCATTTGAACGTTATCAGGGTTATAAGCGAATGGCCGAACAAAAATAATAAAGAAAAAAAGCGTATTGCCCTTTGGCAATACGCTTTTTTTAAAAGCAATTAGTGGTTAAATTTATTGTCGAAGATCATACCAATATAATGAACCGAGTCTTTTACATTGGAAAAGGGTGGTGCATAGCCTAAATCAAGGGTGAAAAATTGATCGACTGTCGCCCCATAAGTAATTAAGCTAACAAAAACATCCAGGCGTTTATCAACGCCTTCATGGCCAATAATTTGAACCCCGAGGATCGTTTGACTTTTCTTATCAGCGATAGCCTTGATGGTCATCTTGCGACCGCCGTTATTGACTGGGCGATCCATCTTGCTATCGATAATGGTTTCAATGTCATAGCCCTGTTTAAGGGCTTCTGCTTCTGATAAGCCGGTACTTGCAATGGAAAGGTCCAGAAACTTAAAGATGCCGGTACTAAGATTGCCCGGATAAGTGGTGGTGCCACCACAAACATTATCGCCACAGATGCGACCAGTTTTATTAGCAGTTGATCCTAAAGGGCGGTAATAGTGGTTTTTATTGATCAGATTCCAAGTTTCGATACAATCGCCACAGGCATAAACATCAGTATCAATGGTCATCATTCGTTCGTCCACTTTGATGGCCCCACTTTCGCCCAAGAAAATACCGGCTTTTTTGGCTAATTCGACATTGGGCTTGACCCCAGTGGCAACAAAAACCATATCCCCCTTGATTAAGGTCCCGTCTTCAAGTAAGGCCCCTTCCTTAACCACTTCAACAACAGTGGCATTTTTAATGTAAGTGATTGACCGTTTATCAAGTTCTGCTTCTAAAACTTTAGACATATCGGGGTCAAGATTTGGGGTAAGTTTGGGAGCCCGCTCGACCATGGTTCCAGAAATGCCCCGGTCTATTAAGTTTTCTAGGAGTTCAAAGCCAATAAAACCGGAGCCGACGACGACGGCCGTTTGTGGTTTTTTATGGGCGATATAGTCTTTAATCGCAACGGCATCACGAACATTTCGCAGAAAGAAGACATGGTCTTGGTTCAGGCCTTTAATGGGGGGAACAAAGGCATAAGCACCAGTACTGATGATGAGTTTATCATAATGATCTAAAAAGATTTGGCCGGTTTTAAGGTTTTTAACTTCGATTGATTTCTTAGCAAGATTAAGGGAAAGGACTTCGTGGTGGATAAAAACATCAATATTGTACTTTGATTTAAAAAATTCCGGCCCCCTTGGTGCCACATCCATCAGTGATTTTACATGGTCGCCAATATAATAAGGAAGGCTACATCCAGAATAGGAAATATCCTGATCTTTTTCATACATAACAATGGTGGCATCTTTATTATTTCGACGTGCTTTAGCAGCCGCTGAGGTACCACCGGCAACGGCTCCGATAACAATAATTTTCATGATTTTCTCCTTCATTGAAAATAAATTTTTCCAAATATTAAGACTTATTTGGAAATTTTAAATGGTCATTTTCTATTACCTAATATATTGCCATTATTAAGAAAGATAAACACTTTTTTATGAATTTCTTGGTGATTTTAATTATAATGACTATTTTTAAAGATTTGATGAGGCATAAAGGATCATAAGCTAAAAATACTAGCTGTTTGCTAAGATAGCGATAAAAAGAAGTAACGACCTAGAATTAATGGATCTTATTAATTTATTATAAATTACGCCTATACAATCCCTTAAGGTTTGTTATAATAGAGTATAACTAGTGAAAAAAAAAGGAGAAAGCATGTTAAAATTAGAAAATATCTCTTTTGAAGTTGAAAATGAAAAGGAGATCCTTAAAGATGTAAATCTAACCATTGAGAAAGGGAAATTTATTGCCGTCACGGGACCAAATGGCGGTGGGAAATCGACCTTGATGCAAATTATTTCAGGGGTGACAAAACCAACTAGGGGAAAGATTACTTTTAATGGTGAGGATATTACCAACCTAGGCATTACTGAGCGAGCCCTTAAGGGAATTAGTTTTGCTTTTCAACAACCGGTACGTTTTAAGGGGATCACCGTTTATAATTTAATTAGTATTGCCGCTGGCAAGGATTTGACAGCCCTTGAAGCCAGTCATTATTTAACGGATGTCGGCCTATGTGCAAAGGACTATATCCACCGCGAACTTAATGAGGGTTTATCAGGTGGTGAGATAAAGCGAATTGAAATTGCCAGTATCCTTGCCAGAGATACCAGTTTATCAATTTTTGATGAGCCCGAAGCGGGGATTGACTTGTGGAGTTTCAATCATTTAATTGAAGTCTTTAAAAAGATGCATGAAAACACAGACAAATCAATTGTGATTATTTCCCATCAAGAACGCATTCTTGATGTGGCCGATGAAATTATTGCCATGGTCGATGGAAAGATTGTCCGAAAAGGGGCTAAGGAATTGGTTCTGCCGGAACTCCTTTATTGTGAAGACCCGGAAAATTGTTTGGTATGCGAAGATATCTTGGAGGTTGAGGCGTGAAAGAAATATCAAAAAAACTATTAAAAGAGGTTGCCGGCTTGGATGAACTTCCTAAAGGGGCCTATAATATTAGAGAAGATAGTCAAACGGTAGCCCGGCAAACGACTGAGAATATCGATATTGTTAACAAAGAGGATCAGTCGGGTATTGATATCATTGTTAAAGCCGGTACAAAATCAGAAAATGTTTATATACCGGCTTTGGTGTCTTGTGGTGGCATCCAAGATTTGGTTTATAATGATTTTTATATTGGTGAAAATGCTGACATTACCATTATTGCTGGTTGTGGGGTAAATACCGGCCATAGCTGCGATGGTTCAGAGCATAATGGTATCCATCGGTTTTTTCTTAAGAAAAACTCAAAAGTACGGTATGTTGAAAATCATATTGGTGAAGGTCAAGGCACGGGAACACGAACCATTAATCCAGTGACCGAAGTTGAACAAGAAGAAGGCTCTTACCTGGAAATGGAAACCACTCAGATTAAGGGGGTTGATTCAACCAAGCGTTTTACCAAGGCTAAACTTGAAAAAGAGGCAACCTTGGTAATTAAAGAAAAGCTGATGACCCATGGGAATCAATTTGCCGAATCAGCCTTTGAGGTTGATTTGGAGGGTGACGATTCAAGTGTTCAATTAGTCTCTCGGTCGGTTGCCAAGGATTATTCAAAACAAATCTTTATCTCGAAAATCCATGGTAATACCCGCTGTTATGGGCATTCAGAGTGTGATGCGATCATTATGGATCATGGGGTGGTCAGTGCCATCCCAGAAATTACCGCTAACCATTTGGATGCGACCTTAATTCATGAGGCTGCTATTGGGAAAATTGCTGGCGACCAACTGATTAAATTGATGACCCTTGGTTTGACCGAAGACGAGGCTGAAGCCAAGATTATCGATGGTTTCCTAAATTAGCCAGTAAGAAATAGGGACTTATAAAGGCACTAAAAAAAGGCAGAAAATTAATTTTCTGCTTTTTTAACGTGGAGCGATTAGTGGTCTTGACGTTCATTAATAATGGCATCGAGGATCTTATGGGCTAAGTCAAATTTTGGCATTAGCGGTAATTCTTGGGTCCAGTCGGGGCTAATAATGGTAACGCGATTGGTGGGACTATTAAAACCAGCACCGGCATCCTTTAAATTATTGGCAATCATCATATTGACATTTTTTTTCTCCAGTTTTAAACGGGTGTTAGCGATCATATTTTCTGTCTCCATTGAGAAACCACAGATAAATTGATTTGTCCGCTTTTTTTCACCCAAGGTTTTTAAGATGTCAATGGTTGGGATCAAGCTTATTTTTGATTTTCCCGATGTTTTTTTTATTTTTTCAGGCTTATAATCGGCTGGTTTAAAATCGGCAACAGCTGCTGTTTTAATGATAATATCAGCATCTTCAAAATGATCCATGACCGCTTCAAGCATTTGGCTAGCGGAAAAGATAGGAATTGTATCGACAAAATTTAGAGGAGCTAAAGCCGTTTTCCCAGTAACAAGGGTTACCTTAGCCCCCCGGAGCATGGCTGCTCGGGCTAGGGCAAAGCCCATTTTCCCGCTGGAATGATTGGTAATATAGCGAACCGGATCGATGGCCTCACAAGTGGGGCCAGCAGTAATAAGAATGTTTTGGCCACTAAGGTCTTTGGGATAGGCAATCTCGCGGATGATATGTTCAATTAAAAGCTCTTCACTGGGTAATTTACCAGCACCGACATCCTTGCAGGCTAAAACACCAACAGCTGGATCGATAATTTTGTAACCATGTTCTTTTAAGCTTTCAAGCTTTGCTTGAACAATTGAGTTTTCATACATGGCAGTATTCATGGCTGGAGCAATCAGGATTGGACACCGACAGGCCATAATGGTCGTGGTTAGCATATCATCAGCAATGCCACTGGCAATTTTTCCGATAATATTGGCAGTGGCTGGTGCGACCATAAAAAGATCAGCTCGTTTGGCAAGGCTGATATGGGCGACATTATAATTGATAGTGGGATCAAAGGTTTCGATGATACACTTCTGATTAGTTAAGCTTTCAAAGACCAGAGGAGAGATAAATTTTTGGGCGTTTTTGGTCATAATAACTTGAACATGGCAGCCGAGTTTAGCTAAGCTACTGGCCACATTGGCCATTTTATAAGCAGCAATACTACCGGTGATACCTAAAACAATTGTTTTATTCATTAATAATGATTTCATTTTTTTCCTCGAATGTTTTATTTTTTATGCTAAGCTTATTATAGCAAAGGACTAGCAATGAAGTAAATAGAAGTTTTTCTTGAATTTAGGGAAAAAAAGCGTTACAATGAAAGGGCATTGTATCCGACTCGATCGGAACGATAGCAGGAGGTAAGAAATGAAAAATACAAAGACCGGTGATCTGGTCAAACTCTCTTTTTTTGTGGCAATTATTGTATTATTGGCAGTGACACCATTTTTGGGTTACATTCCGCTTGGTTTTACTAGGGCCACAATTATTCATATTCCGGTTATTATTGGTAGTATCTTACTAGGGCCAGTTTATGGGGGCTTTTTAGGCTTCGTCTTTGGCTTAACGAGTTTAGTCAATAACACCCTTAATCCGACCCTTACATCATTTGTGTTTACACCTTTTTATTCGCTAGGGACTTATTCCGGTAATTTTTGGAGTTTAGTGATTTGTTTTCTGCCCCGGATTTTAGTGGGCATTGTTCCCCACTATGTCTATAAAGGCGCAAAGAAATTTAAAGATAATGATGTTTTTGCCCTAGGCTTGGCCGGGGTGGCAGGATCGTTAACCAATACCTTGTTGGTAATGAATTTGATTTATGTTTTCTTTGGCGAAAGTTATGCAAGTGTTAAAGAAACGGACTTTTCGGGCTTGTATATGGTAATTTTATCGATTATAGGGATTAATGGGGTTCCGGAGGCGATTGTTGCGGGGATTCTCACCGTTGCTGTTTGTAAGGTTTTACTCAAGGTGGTAGATAAACCAATCCTATCTTAGACGAAAGATGAGCGATCCCAAAGGGATGGCTCATTTTTTTAAGCTTGTTATAGGGGGAAAGATATTTACTATTTGATTGTTTATTTATTAATAAAATGCTATGATTGAGCTAGTAAAAATTATCCAAAACATCCTATTAGGGCTGTTTCAATCGTGAGGGACAATTAATAAAGGAGGCATTAGTATGTTTATCGCAAGGCAGCCAATCTTTGATAAAAATCTCAATGTCTTTGGTTATGAATTGCTTTTTAGGTCATCTAAAAATTCCAAAGGCTTTGATGGTGTTGATTCTCAAAGTGCAACAGCTTCTGTTATTTCGGGATTATATGAAATAGGGCTTGAAAACATCGTTGAGGATAAGATGGTTTTTATCAATTTTGATGGGAAATTTATACATTCCGATGCCATTGAATTGATTAAACCCAACCGCATGGTTGTCGAGATGCTGGAGAATATCACAATTGATCCAAAATTATTACAGCGTTTGGATCATGTTAAAGAAAAGGGTTATCAAATTGCTCTCGATGATTTTAACGAAAATTTTGACCGTTATCCCTTGATTCCCTATGCCGATATTATAAAATACGACCTATTTCTAACCCCTTTAGAAAGTATTGCCCAAGAAATACCCAAGGTGATTAAAAAGGGGAAGATTCCGTTAGCTGAAAAGGTCGAAACACAGGAAATGTATTTGCAAGCCAGTGCGATGGGTTTTCAACTCTTTCAGGGTTATTTTTTTAGTAAACCAGCTATTGCAGGTCGTTCTTGCGATAAATCCCCGACTAAAATTCAATACTTTAAAATGATCTCAGAATTAAAAAAAGAAGATCCTTCTTTTTTTAAATTGGCAGAAATGATTGAATTGGATGTTGTCCTTACCTATCGAATTCTAAGGCTTATTAGTGGGCGAAATCATCATAATAGGATAAAATCAATTCAGTCAGCACTGGCCTTTATGGGTTTAAACCAAGTTGAACGCTGGTTAAGTACCTTGATGCTTCAGGATCTGATTAAAGATAAACCCCTTGAATTGATGAAAATTTCAATGATTCGCAGTCATTTTGCCGAATTAATTGGAAAAGCACTTAAGATGAATGAGGGCAAGCGACAAAATATGGCCTTGATGGGACTTTTTAGCACCCTCGATGGGATCCTAGACCAACCGATGGAAGAGGCCCTTTCGGATATTATTATTCCCCAAGAGATCAGCGATGCCCTTATTTTTCATAAAGGCCCCCTTTATCCAATTTATGAATTAGTTTTGGCCTATGAAAAGGGGAATTGGGATTTTGTAAATAAGCGGATTGCTAAAATGAAACTTGATCAAAAAATAATTAACCAGGAGTACCAAAATTCAATTAAATGGATGCATGAGAGTTTAAAAGTAATAGTTTAAGGATGTGATTGGCACGTGACTAGAGATAAAAAAAAATTAAAAGATAGGATGATCTTAGCCTATAATATGGCCAAGCTTGGTCTTGACCAAGGAGAAGTGCCAATTGGAGCAGTTTTAGTCTGGGAAGACCAAGTGATTGCTAAAAGCCATAATCAGAAAGAGGCAGGCCTAGACCCGACGGCACATGCTGAAATATTGGTCATTCGTGAGGCCGCTCAAAAACTTAAGACCTGGCGGCTTAACAAGGCAAAAATTTTTGTTACAGCTGAACCTTGTGTTATGTGCATGGGGGCAATTATTCAGGCTCGGATTCCTTTTCTTGTTTTTGGGGTCAATGAAGGAAAATTTGGCGGTGTTGAATCAACAGCAAACCTGGCTAATCACCCGATGATTGCCAAGGAAATGGAAATCTATGGGGGCATTATGGAAAAAGAATGCCGTGAGCTCATGCAAATTTTTTTTAAAAACAGGCGCAATGGCTAAAAAATGATTTAGAGAGGATAAATATGAAAAAATCAAAGGTTTATTTTACATCACTAAGAACCAGCCGTAAAAATAATTTATTGATAAAGCTTAAAAGACTTTGCCTTAAGGCCGGTATGGCTGAGATTGATTTTGAAAATAAGTTTGCAGCCATTAAAATCCACTTTGGGGAACCGGGAAATTTAGCTTATCTTCGGCCTAATTTCACAAAGGTTGTGGCTGACTTAATTAAAGAATTAGGTGGGAAAGTATTCTTGACCGATTGCAATACCCTTTATGTGGGTCGACGAAAAGAAGCCTTAGAACATTTGGAGGCAGCTTATGAAAACGGCTACAACCCCTTTGCAACTGGTTGTCATATTATTATCGGCGATGGTCTAAAGGGTGCTGACGATGTCGAAGTTCCAGTTGCCCTTGGCCAATACATAAAAGAAGCTAAAATTGGTCGAGCCGTGATGGATGCCGATATTCTAATCTCAATGACCCACTTTAAGGGCCATGAAAGCACCGGTTTTGGGGGAGTGTTAAAGAATATTGGAATGGGTTGCGGGTCGCGACGGGGGAAAATGGAAATGCATTCGTGTGGGAAACCAAGGGTAAAAGAAGAAAAATGCCGAAGTTGCTTTGCCTGTTCAACGATTTGTGCTTTTTCAGCAATTTCTTATCGAGAGGGAGACCAAAAGGCCCAAATTGACCATGATCTTTGTGTCGGTTGTGGCCGCTGTATTGCCGTTTGCCCCTTTGATGCGATCTCGCCAGCTTTTGATGAAAGTAACGATATTCTAAACTACAAAATTGCCGAATATACCAAGGCCGTGGTCGATGGTCGACCTCATTTTCATATCAGCTTTGTTATGGATGTCTCACCGGATTGCGATTGCCACTCAGATAATGATCTTCCGATTATTCAAGATGTCGGTATTTTTGCATCCTTTGATCCAGTCGCCCTAGATATGGCTTGTGTTGATGCCTGCAATACTGCTCCAATTATCAAGGGGAGTTATCTAGATGACCAAGAAGGCAGTGGCCAAGGGGATGATCCTTTTACCAAGACCCATCCTCAGACCAATTGGAAAGCCTCAATTGATCACGGGGTGACAATTAAGCTGGGCAATGATGCTTATGAATTGATCAAAATTTAAGGAAGAAAAATAGGCGTTGACAAAGGCCTAATAAGTCGATATAATGTTAAAAATATAAAAGAATATGATAATAGCAATGACCAAGAGAAAGATACCGTCAATTGATTTTCAGAGAGTTGGAGAATGGTGTGAATCCAATAAACAATGGTATGTAATGCTCACTTGCGAGCTGCCGACCTGAAAGCCATGATTGGTGTAAAAATAATCATGTCAGTAGGAAAGGCCGTTGCCCTAGAAGGTGCCGACGTTAAAAAATTTAAGAAAATAACTTGGGTTATTTTAAAGTATGAGTGGTACCGTGGATTTTATCCGCCTCTGTAGAAACAGAGGTGGATTTTTTTTTAAAAAGGAAGTCCTTTTTAGGCAAAAAATGGCTAAAAATAGTTTTTGCTTATTAAGGAAACTTTTTATAGATAGAATAAGATTTCAAGGAGGAAATAAAAAAATGGCAAAATTATTTTATGATGCAGATTGTAATTTAGGACTATTAGAAGGAAAAAAAGTAGCGATTATTGGTTATGGAAGTCAGGGACATGCCCACGCCCTTAATTTAAAAGAATCTGGTGTTGACGTGGTGGTTGGTCTTTATGAGGGCAGTCAATCATGGCCAAAAGCTGAAAACGTCGGTTTAAAGGTGATGACAGTAGCCGCAGCAACAAAGGCCGCTGATGTTATTATGATTCTTTTACCCGATGAGCTCCAACCGCTTATTTATCAGGAAAGTATCCTTCCCAATCTTGAAGCTGGTAATTATTTGGCCTTTGCCCATGGCTTTAATATTCACTATGGTCAAGTTAAACCCCCAGCTGATGTTAATGTCTTTATGATTGCCCCAAAGGGCCCAGGTCATACGGTTCGGACCCAGTATCAAGAAGGAAAAGGGGTTCCTTGCCTAGTCGCTGTTTATCAAGATCCATCAGGAAATACCCATGATATGGGTCTGGCCTATGCATCAGGAATTGGTGGTGGCCGAGCAGGGATTTTAGAAACGACCTTTAAGGAGGAAACCGAAACCGATTTATTTGGTGAACAAGCAGTTCTTTGTGGAGGGGTTACAGCCTTGATGAAAGCTGGTTTTGAAACATTGGTCGAAGCAGGTTACCAACCGGAGAGTGCTTATTTTGAATGTGTCCATGAAATGAAATTAATCATCGATTTGGTCGTTCAAGGAGGCTTAAGCTATATGCGTTATTCGATTTCGGATACGGCTGAATATGGCGATTATACAACGGGTAGCAAGATCATTACCGATGATACTAAAAAAGCCATGAAAGAAGTACTTGCAGATATTCAAGATGGAACCTTTGCCCGAAATTGGATTTTGGAAAATCAAGCAAACCGTCCTTACTTTAATGCAACCAGACGTTTAGAGACCGAATCACAGGTTGAAAAGGTTGGCAGCGAACTGCGAACCATGATGGCTTGGTTGAAAAAATAATTATATAATAAGCAAAAGTGAGCAGAAAGCTTTCTGCTCATTTTTTACAATATTTTTACCCGAGATAGAGTTTTTTTAAGAAGAAAATTAAAGGAGGCATGCGATGAGCAGAATCATAAAAATATTTGATACCACCCTTCGAGATGGGGAGCAATCACCGGGTTGCAGCATGAATTTAAAAGAAAAACTAGAGATGGCCAAACAACTAGAACGCTTAAAAATTGATGTTATTGAAGCGGGCTTTGCCATTGCCTCTCCAGGTGATTTTGAATCGGTCCAATTGGTTGCCAATGAAATAAAAAATGCCACTGTTGCCAGTTTGGCAAGAAGCACCGAAAAAGATATTACAGCTGCCGCTCAGGCCCTTAAAAACGCCGTTAAACCGAGAATTCATTTTTTTATTGCCACCTCGGATATTCACATGGAGTATAAATTACGGATGTCGCCAGAAGCGGTCCTTGATAAAGCGGTGGCCATGGCTAAATTTGCCAGAAACTTATGTGGTGAGGTAGAATTTTCAGCAGAGGATGCCTCCCGTTCTCGTCCCGAATTTCTTTATCAAATTGTCGAAGCCGTGATCAATGAAGGGGTTTCGATCATTAATTTGCCGGATACCGTTGGTTATACAACGCCAGAAGAATATTTTGCCTTTATTAAAGGTTTTCGGGAAAATGTTCCCAATATCGATAAGGCTACCATTTCAGCCCATGTTCATGATGATTTAGGTTTAGCGGTTGCTAATTCCTTAGCAGCCATTCAAGCCGGGGCAGGTCAGGTGGAATGTACCATTAATGGGATTGGTGAACGGGCCGGAAATGCCGCTCTTGAAGAAATTGTCATGGCCTTAAAAACCAGAAACGATATTTATCAAGCGGATACCAACATTGATAGTAGCCAGATTTTAAGGTCCAGTCGGCTCTTATCGAAACTTACGGGTGTAAGGGTCCAGCCCAATAAAGCCATTGTCGGCGAAAATGCCTTTGCCCATGAATCCGGCATCCACCAACATGGTATGCTGGCCAATAAACAAACTTATGAGATTATGACCCCAGAGTCAATTGGTTTAAAAGATAATAAAATGGTTCTCGGTAAACATTCAGGCAAACACGCCTTTGTTGATAAACTTAAGTCCCTAGGCTATAGTTTATCAGATGAAATGATTCTCGAGTTATTTAATCAGTTTAAAATTTTGGCAGATAAAAAGAAAAAGATTAGTGATAAAGATATCCTAGCCTTGGTTGAACAAAAACAATTAGCCATTCCCGAAGTCTATGTCTTGGATCGCTTTGTCATTAGCACCGGCAATACGATTTCAACGGCGGCGACGATTCGATTGAGGAAAAATGGTCATTTAATAGAAGGTGTCTCGATTGGTGATGGGCCAATCAGTGCCGGTTTTAAAGCGATAGGAGAATTGGTTGATTGCCAACTCACTTTAATTGACTACGGTGTGGAAGCAGTCACTGACGGAACCGATGCCCAAGGCGAGGCCCATGTTAAAATCTCTGATGGCGACCACGTTTATCATGGGCGCGGGCTGAGTACCGATATTATTGCCGCCAGTTTAGAGGCTTATGTCGATGCTGTTAATCAAATGCTTTATATTAAAGATACCCAAGGCAAGAAATTATTTGAAATGAATTAAAGGAGAAATGCAATGGCTGAAAAAATAATGATTTTTGATTCGACCCTTCGAGATGGTGCCCAGGCAGAAGGCATTTCGTTTTCTGTTGAAGATAAGATTCGGGTTATGGAAACCTTAGATAAAATGGGTATCGACTATATTGAGGCGGGTAATCCGGGATCAAATCCCAAAGATATTGAATTTTTTAATCGCATTAAAGATTATCCATTGGAACATGCTAAATTGGTCGCCTTTGGAAGTACCAGACGCGGGGGGATCAATGTTGAGGATGACGCTAATATCAAGGCGATTCTTGAAACCCAAACACCGGCCGTAGCGATCTTTGGAAAAAGCTGGCCCTTTCATATTACCGATATTATTAAAACAACCTTAGCGGAAAATTTAAAAATGATTCAGGATACCATGGCTTATCTTAAAGCCAATAAAAAGGATGTTACCTTTGATGCCGAGCATTTTTTTGATGGTTATAAGGCCGATAAGAATTATGCCATCGAGACCTTGCTAGCCGCCCAAGAAGGGGGGGCCGATTGTCTGGCCCTTTGTGATACCAATGGGGGAAGCCTACCAAGTGAAATCCTCGAGATTGTCGACTTTGTCCGAACGAAAGTAAGTATTCCCCTAGGGATTCATTGTCACAATGATGGGGGACTGGCAACGGCTAATTCACTGATGGCTGTTCAAGCTGGTGCTAGGCAGGTTCAGGGAACCTTCTTAGGTTATGGCGAGCGTTCTGGAAACGCCAATCTATCGACAATCATCCCCAATT
Organism: uncultured Lachnospiraceae bacterium; assembly: GCA_964545675.1. Taxonomy (GTDB): domain Bacteria; phylum Bacillota; class Clostridia; order Eubacteriales; family Eubacteriaceae; genus Acetobacterium. Next base: position 19,459 of record CAZJGM010000030.1, read on the forward strand.
TGCAATTAAAGATGGGCTATCATTGCTTAGATGAAAAAGAGCTTCAAAAGCTGACTTCATCAGCCATTCGGATCGCTGAAATTTCCAATTATACCCTTAGTGGTCAACTACCCTTTGTTGGCAAGTCAGCCTTTGCCCATAAGGGTGGCATGCATATTGATGCGGTGATCAAAAACCCCGCCTCCTTTGAACATATTAAACCGGAAACGGTGGGTAATGAACGACGGATTCTGATGTCAGAGGTATCGGGCCGTTCGACGATTATCCAATTAATTAACGAAGTTGATCCTAATTTAACAAAAAAATCGGATGAAACGACACGGGTGATGAATCGGATTAAAGAATTGGAATACCAAGGTTATCAATTTGAGGGGGCTGAAAGCAGTATTAAACTATTAATTCGCAAAGAATTAAATAAGCACAAGCCCTTTTTTATCCTTGAAGATTTTAAAACGATTGGGGAAAGGCCTCATTCAAATGAATCCCTTAGTGCCTCAGCAGTGGTCAAGGTCAATGTTGATGGCTGTTCAGAAATTAATGCTGCCGAAGGCGATGGGCCAGTTAATGCCCTCGATAAGGCCCTTAGAAAAGCCTTGGAGGTCTTTTATCCAAAAATTAAAGATGTCCGTTTGACGGATTTTAAGGTTCGGGTGATCGATTCAAAATCAGCGACCGCTGCCAAGGTCCGGGTTTTAATTGAAAGCACTGATGGCGAAGATATCTGGTCTAATGTTGGTGTTTCAACAGACTTGATTGAAGCCAGTTTAATTGCCTTGATTGATTCGATTGAATACAAA
>CAZJGM010000031.1:0-19645 GCA_964545675.1 uncultured Lachnospiraceae bacterium
CCATAAAGACTTTTTCATAGGCGTATTTAAAATTATTTAGGGTATTGGCCTTTGCCAGCAAACAATCAAAACGCCTTAACACCGCCATGGGTAAAATAACCTCCCCATATTTCTCCGGCTTATAAGGTCCTCGTAATAATTCAGCTATCTTCCAGATGAAACTGATTTTGTCATTAAAATTAACCATTTGACAGGCTCCCCAATTGTAATGATACTTTCTATTATTATAGCACTAAAATCATTGATATGCTCTTTAAATGACACAACAACTCAACCTCAAATTTAATCTTATTTTAGTGATTGCAATTAAATCATAATTCATTTAAACTGGATTTATAAGCAAACATCTAAAACAACTAGCCAATATGACTAGTTGTTAAAAAACTATTTCATTATAAAAAGAGAAGAGGGAAAAGATGAAAAAAACGCTTAGCTGGAAATGGGTCTTAATAGCATCGGCACTATTTGTCTTATTCATTATTTTCGTCCTTCCACAAGTGGCTAATTACTCAAATGAAGCCATTGGCCACTCCTCATCCCCAGATACATCCTTATTTTATTCAGCTGATGACTTATACCAGATGGCCGAGAATTATGGCGAATCCGGTAGAGCTACTTATATTAACTTAAGATGGACTTTTGATATAGTCTGGCCACTTGTCTATAGCTTGTTTTTAGTTTTATGGATTATAAAGTTATCCCAATATCTTTCCCTTTATCCGTTTACACGGTTTTTATTTATCATGCCAATTGTTGCCATGGTCCTTGATTTTCTAGAAAATATTGGAGCGACTATCATTATGTTTCGCTATCCCTTAAGTTCAGGAATCATTGCCAGGATCACCCCAATTATGACTTTTTTTAAATGGATCACCCTTTCGGGATCTTTTTTAATTATTATTATTTTAGTGTTTTTGATTGTATCTAGTAAAATTAGAAAAAAATAATTTTCCCCATACAAATAGCCTCGAATAACTATTCGAGGCTACTTGCCTTTACCGCTCACTTCTTAATCCAAAGCCTTTGTCACTTCAGCACATATTTCAATGATTCAACAATATTGGTCGCTGTTAAAGTCGTTTGACCAAAGTGTTTGGCATAATAATCGCCAGCCTTGCCATGGTAATAAACACCAGCCTTGGCCGCATCTAAAATATCGCTATTCTGGCCGATAATCCCGGCGATCATCCCGGCTAGGACATCACCCGTTCCCCCGGTGGCCATACCCGGATTGCCGGTTGAATTAAACCAGATCTCCCCACTTGGTGCGCAGATCATGGTCCGATAACCCTTTAAAACCACCACTACTTGGTATTCAATAGCAAAGCGTTGGCCATATCCAATCGGATCTTTTAGAATTTCTTCTCGAGGGACATCGATTAATTTAGAAAATTCACCAAAATGAGGGGTAATCACAACGGGTGTTTGTGATTCTTTTAAACTCTCAATAACTAGGGCCAGGTGGTGGATACCATCAGCATCGATCACCACTGGCAGGCTTCCTTTTAAAAGATGCTCTAAGATAAAGCTATAATTTTTAGCCCGGCCAATCCCAGGACCGATCAGGATAACTTTTTTACGATCATTGACAATATCTTCTGCCGTAATATTGCAATCATAAGTTTTAATCAAAGCTTCGATGGGTGCCCGCGAAATTGTCGATATATAGATATCATGGGGAACATAACCAGTAATTAGGCCTCCCCCACTCTTTAAGGCCCCTTCCATTGCTAAAATCCCAGCTCCACTCATGTTTCTCGATCCCGCAATCACAACGACTGATCCATAATCGTATTTATGGGTGTTTTTCTTTCTTTTTGTCGGAAACTTTAAATCCCTCTGCTGAATATAGTACTTCTGGTTCTCAATGCTATCCTCATCAAGACCGATATCAAGCAAGAGCGTCTCGCCAGTATAGTCTGGTCCGTCATTCATCAAGCAACCCGTTTTATAATTTTGAATGACAAGGGTTTTATCGGCAATAACAGCATTTTCAATAACTAAGCCAATATCCCCTCTTAAGCCAGACGGAATATCGATAGCAATCTTTACGGCCTGGCTTGCATTAATGGCATCAAAAATTTGCTGGTATTTTTCACTGATCTCGCGGTCTTCCAAACCGGTTCCAAAAATAGCATCGATAAGATGAGTCGTCTTTTGCAAAATTTGATTAAATTCGATTCGCTTAAAATTATCCTCTAGATAATTAATCTCAATGCCTTTTTCCTTTAGACGATTTAAATTAATCTCATTTGCGGCTGATTTTCTTTTCATCTTTTCGGTTAAAAAAATATCAACCCCATAACCCAATTCTAACAATAAGCGACCGATCACTAGGCCATCGCCACCATTATTACCCGGTCCACAAACAATAACAATCTGTGAATCGGTCGTAACCTCATTTAAAATTAACTCTGCACAAGCAGACCCCGCTCGTTCCATTAATTCAATACCTGCTATGCCACTTTTAATGGCATTTTGGTCCATACTTGCCATTTCTTTTGGTGTTACAACTTTCATGATTTTCCTTTCTTATCATTGCATCTTATTTGTGTTCGATTTCCACCTAATAAAAAAATGAAGAGATTTGCATCTCTCCACTTAGTCATTTGTCAATCATCCTTTATTACCGTAGGGCATCGAGGGCTTTCATGGTTTTTGCATCGATCTTACCATTTTCTTCTAAATTATTGGCTTTTTGAAATTCTTTAATCGCTGTTTCCGTCTTATCATCAAAGCTTCCACTAACCTCTTCTTCTTTTAAGAGTTTTTCTTTAACTAAAATTTCTTGATAAGCTTTTAAAACCGGACTGGTATCGCCTTTCTCAAACTTAACATCCTCAGCTACTAGTGAAATAATTGTTGACCGGTCGAGATTACCCGTTTGATCAAGACCCTTCATGGCTTGATAGGTCTTAATGGCTGTCTGAACTTCTTCGGTCAATTGTTTGGACGGTTCAACCGTCATAAAACCAAGATTGTAAAGAATTTTTTGATAATCGAGAATTTCATCACTGATATCACCAATAATATACTCAGTAATTACAATGGTCTCACCGCTTTCAGTTTTAATTTCAACCTTTTTTTCCTCTTCATCGCTTGCTTGATCAGGAAAAAACGTCTCCCTAGGGATGCCCACAGAGATGGCATAAACATCTGAAATACCGGCTTCATCCATAGACAAATGATCGGCTGCCGAATAAACATCCTCAATCACAAAGGATGAAGTTAAAAAAATAAAACTGACGGCAAAGAAAATATATAAAACTACATTTTTAAATTTTTGGAAACGTGTCTTATTCATCACTTTCTCCCGGCCAATTATGCCAAACTGCTTGTATATCCTCGTTATCGTCAAACATATCAATTAACTTTAACATCTTCTTAATCTCTCCTGAATCCTCAAGAATGACCTCATTTGCCGGAATCATGGCAATTTCAGCCGCTGCAAGCAAATAGCCGGCCGCCCTTAAACTTTCAGTAACTTGGCTAAAATCTTCCGGTTGGCAAGTTATTTCAAAACCGTCATCAGAAGTCTCAAAATCTTCTGATCCAGCTTCTAAAGCGACCATTAACAAGTCATCTTCATCAATTGTCTCATCTTTTTCGATTAAGATCTGACCTTTTTGGGTAAACAAAAAATTAACGCAACCGCTTGTTCCTAGGTTTCCACCATTTTTATCAAAGGCATGCCTGATATCTCCAGCCGTTCGATTTTTATTATCCGTTAAAGTTTCAATTAATACCGCAACACCACCCGGCCCATAGCCTTCATAGGTGATCTCTTCATAAGCATCCGATTCCAGCTCTCCAGCCCCTTTTTTAATTGCCCGATCAATATTGTCATTTGGCATATTGGCAGCTTTCGCCTTGGATACCGCTTCTTTTAATTTAGGGTTCATTTCCGGGTCAGAGCCACCTTCTCGTGCAGCTACGGCAATATATTTGGCTAATTTTGAAAAAATTTTTCCTTTTTTCGCATCTTCTTTGCCTTTTCGATGTTTTATATTCGCCCATTTTGAATGTCCAGCCATATATTCCTCCTTAATCTTTTCTTTTGATTATCTCAAGCCATTATTATATCATAAAATATTTTTTTCACCATTAATTTTACATTTCTGATTTAATTTGGCTTACTTCTGAATCCAGTTCTTTTTTTAAAAGAATCAGCTTAAGGATGTCTTCCTGTTCAAAAAGCTCATCAAAAATCTTCTCATATTCGTAGGCCTTATCGCCCCGATTCAATTTATAAAGCTGGCCAATGCTCTCAAGAATCCCTGAAACGGAACTTGATTTTAGGCCGAACAAACGCTGGGCATTTTGAATCTCACCACGAATCGAAGACATTTCTCGGTCGATTTCATGAACGGCATTGGCCGCATTAACAAGGCGATTTTTAATCTCTTGGGGAATATTTTCTTTATATTTATACTTAAGTGAATGTTCAATAATCGACCAAAAATTCATTGCTAAGGTACGGATTTGAATTTCGACAAGCACTTCCTTGTAACCAAAGACCGTATATACCGGGTAACGAATAATCAAGTGATAACTTTTATAGCCACTTGGTTTTTTTTCTTTTAAATAATCCTTAATTTTCATAATTTCCATGTCACATTGTATCCGTTTTTCAATATGATCAACGATTTCATGGATATCTTCTTGAAACTGACAGGTAATCCGAATCCCAGCAATGTCTTGAATCTTTTCTTCTAATTCATCAACCTCGACACCGTAATTATGGATTTTTTCAAGAATACTTGAGACACTTTTCACCCGTCCATAAACCGTTTCGATTGGCGAATATTCACCTATTTTCAAATATTGCTCTTTTAAACGGCTAAATTTTAAAACAATTTCGTCAACTGCTTGCTGATATGGAATTAAAAACTCTTGCCAATATTTTGTTCCCAAAACGCTACCTCTTTATCATCAACTCAAATTAGACTGATTATATCTTCCTTGAAAGCTATTTTCATTTCTCATTTTTTCTTCTAGTTCTTCTTTTATTTTCCACCAACTCATATTCCAATTGGTAATAACACTATTTTTTTGTGGTGCCCGACCAATCAGGCGCTGAATCACAACCTTATCCGATAAATGTTCTAAAAATAAAATCGTTCGTCTGATATAATCATCTTTGGTCAGTAATTTAAGGTCGCCCGCTTGATACCAATCATTGAGTTTGGTATTTTTTTCAATGTATAAACTATGACATTTTACAAATTCACTCTTAAGGTCCGATAATAAGCTTGCTGCTTCAATTACATCCTGATCTGAGTCCCAGGGTAAATCAAGAATCAAGTGGGTGCAGACACTTAAGCCAGCAGCATGGATCATCATTACAGCTTCTTTATAATCGTCTAGGCTATGGCAGCGATTAAGAATGACCAAGGTTTTCGGATTAACACTTTGCAAGCCTAATTCAATGGTAATCTCAATCTGATGATTTTTCTTAATTTCTTTTAAAAAAGATAATTGGTCAGGTCTTATGCAATCTGGCCGAGTTGAAATAGCAATCTCAACGACCTCTCTTCTGATTGCATCATTAATCCAAGCCTTAAAATCATCAATTGAACAATAGGTATTGGAAAAACTTTGAAAATACGCAATAAATTTTTTGGCATGATAACGTTTCCCAATATAAGCGATGTTTTGGTCAAGCTGGTCTTTAACCGGGATTAAGTCAGAAAGGGTTTCATTACCGCCACCTTTGGCTCCGCAATAAATGCACCCCCCCTTAGCCTTTGTCCCATCACGATTTGGGCAAGATACCGGAATGTTAATGGGTATCTTATAAACTTTTTGACCATATTTATTTTTTAACCATTGTGAATAAATCCTATACCTGTTCTCTTTTTCCATTTGCTTTCCTTTTACAGACCAAAGACGAACCTTTTTAATTTAAAAAGTTCGTCTTTAGCTGCATCTTACATCAGTTCTGTCACACACTCTGGTAATTCATTCTCATCACAAGAAATGCTCAACACAAATTTAATATCATGATTTTTTTGAATTTCTTTAATTTTTTCAATTACTTGACAAACATCTTTCACGTCCTTGGCATTAAGGATTCTTAGAAGGTTATCTATAAACATTAATTTTACATCGTAATTCTCTGATATTACGCCACTGATAAAGCCTGACAGCTGATCAATTCCCGTCACGTCAAATTCTTCCAAATTTGTGAACCTGATTTTTGTATCGACTTTAATCTGATATTTATCACGATCGTTGATAAATATAATATTCCCATCACAAGTCTCAAGCGCTTCGTTTGCCATATCGATCATTCTTTTTGTTTTGCCACTACCTTTAGCACCGTACACAAATTTAATCATTCTAGACACCTCATTTCGTATTCTTAACTTCATTATAAAGGGAAGCGTCAATAATTTCAATCGTTTTAAAATAATTAGTCAAAGAAGTGGATATATTATGCTATAATAATCTTAGTACTTTGAGGGGGGTTCACATTTGAATACTAATGACGCCTATCAAGATCTTGTTATTCTTTTTGATAAACAATTAGAATTTGCACAAAATCTTCAGAAAAAAATCATTCCTGTTCCCGGTACATTTATTTCAGATGACTACCATTTCTACAGTTATTTACGACCATTTCGTAAGGTAGGTGGCGATTTTTATGATTTTCATTTCCTAGATGATGGAAAAATTAGCTTGATTATGGCTGATGCAGCTGGCCATGGTATTGATGCTGCGATGATCACCAGTATGATTAAATTAAGTTATTCTTATTCCATGAAAAACCTTATTATTCGGCAATCACCTTGTTTAGTGCTTCAACAAATTGAAAAAGATATTACCCAATTACTGGACAATACTTTTTTTACAGCGGTCAGTCTTCTTTTAGATCCCCGTGAAAAAACAATTATTTATGCCAATGCCGGTCATCCGGCTGCCGTTTTAATGAAGGCTAATTACCATGTTCAATTATTAAGACCTAATCTTCCCATGCTTGGCCTCCAACAATTTTTAAATGCTACTAGTTATAATGACCTCCGGGTCAAATTCACAAAAGGTGATAAGCTACTTTTGTTCACCGATGGCCTTGTCGATGCCAAAGATCCCGATAAAAATGAATTTGGTATGGACCGGATTATTGATGTCATCAGACATTCCTTTAATCAACCAATCAACCAGATCGGAAGCACTATTATTAACGCTTGTTTTAAATTTAAAAGCGGACAAATGCCTTCTGATGATATTTGCCTACTGGGACTTGAAGTCGAAGAATAAATTTATCTTAAAAAATAGAAAAAGTGAGGGAAAAATTGAAAGCACGAATTATTAGTGACAGCTCTTGTGATTTACCCGATGATTTTTTAAAAAAAGATGGCATTGATTTTTCAATTGTCCCTTTAAAAATTATCGTCGGCGATCAGGAATTTATCGATGATGAAGATCTCGATACCCGTGAATTGCTTTTGGCCATGAAAGAGTATAAGGAGGCCTCATCAACGGCCTGTCCTGCTCCTGAAGATTTCGCTCGAGAGCTGCGAAAAAACTTGGAAAATTATGTTATTACTATTACCTCCGGCCTTAGTGGTACCTTTAACAGTGCCCGCGTTTCAAAAGATATGGTCGTGAAAGAAAATCCCGATACAAAAATCGCTTTGTTTGATTCTTTAGCAACATCATCAAAAATGATTTTAATGATTATGAAACTGCGAGATATGCTTAAAGCCGATCGTTTTGATTTTGAAACCATTGCAAAAAAATTAGCCGACTACCAAGACACCTTAGAACTTAAGTTTTTATTGCAAGATTTATCCAACCTAGTCAAAACGGGAAGGATGTCAAAAATTGCTGGTGTTGTCGCTTCTGCCCTTTCCATCATCCCTATTTGCCGGGCCGATGAAAAAGGAGAAATTCAAGTGATCCAAAAAATACGGGGTGTTAAAAAAGCACTCTCTAAACTGGCCAATTCATTAGAAGATAAAGTTAAAAGCGACCAAGATTTCCCTGTTGTTATTACCCATTGCAACAACCCTAGCCAGGCCCAAACCCTCAAGGAAATGCTCGAGACCCGCTTTAATTTAAAAGATATTTATATCTTTCCCATGCGAGGTTTAACTACTTATTATGCTAATGATCAGGCCCTCTTAATGGCTTATTAAAAAAACGACAGCAATTGCTGTCGTTTTTTTTACTGATATTCATCCATCGCTTCATTAACCAAGGCATCGGCCCGATTATTAAAAACATTATCACCATGGCCCTTGACCTTGTGAAAAATAACCTTGTGGTCATTGACCAATTTATCAAGACTTATCCAAAGGTCACGGTTTTTAAGGACTCCCGCCTTGCCCCTCGTCCAATTCTTGGCCTTCCAGCCATCGATCCAATTTTGACGATAGGCATTAACCACATAGGCCGAATCACTATAAACATGGACCTCACAAGGTTCTTTTAAGAGTTTTAAGCCTTCGATAACCGCCAATAATTCCATCTGGTTATTGGTTGTGTTTTCATAAGCTTTCTTATATTCTTTTTTAGCATTTTTCTCAGGATACATCAAGAGACCGCCAATGGCACCGAGGTTTTCACCTTCTTTGCCATTGCCACGACAGCCCCCATCCGTATAAAGATGGACTATTTTCATTTTTACCCTACTTTACAACAATATTATAAATCTTACCTGGAACATAAATCTCTTTAACGATCGTTTTCCCCTCCGTATGGGCAATGATATTTCGCTGTTTTAAGGCGATTTCTTTAGCCTGATCCTTGTTGGCATCAATGGCTAATTCAATCGTTCCACGGACCTTACCATTAATTTGAACAGCCATTTTAATCATCTCTTCGACTGTCTTTGCTTCATCAAAGAGTGGCCAAGTGGCATCGTCTAAGTCCCCATCAAAAGCTAAGTTATGCCATATTTCAGAAGTGATATGGGGGGCCACTGGGTATAATAAACGAAGCAAGGTCGAAATATCAGCTTTGCTAACTTTGCCCACCTTATAAAATTCATTGGTTAAACTCATCAAGGCGGCAATAGCGGTATTGTATTTCATCTCTTCAAAGTCATGACTGACCTTTTTAATCGTTTGATGAATTAAGGTTTCAAGACTAGGACTGTATGCTTCTCCAGCAATAACACTTTCTTGTAAGTTCCAAATCCGATCCATAAAACGGCGGCAGCCCTTAGCCCCATTATCCGACCAAGGGGCGGCTTTTTCATAATCGCCAATAAACATAATATAGGTTCTTAAGGTATCAGCACCATATTCGTCAATAATAACATTGGGATTAACCACATTGCCCTTAGACTTTGACATTTTGTCACCATCACTACCAAGAATCAGGCCTTGGGCCGTTCGCTTGGCATAGGGTTCGGGAGTTGGGACACAATTAATATCATAAAGAAATTGGTGCCAAAAACGAGAGTAGAGCAAATGCCTTGTAACGTGTTCCATACCCCCATTATACCAGTCAACTGGCATCCAATACTTTAATTTTTCTGCTGATGCAAAAGATTCATCATTTTTATTATCAAAATACCGTAAAAAATACCAACTTGACCCAGCCCATTGGGGCATGGTATCGGTTTCTCGCCTAGCTGCCTTGCCACATTTTGGACAGGTCGTTTGGTACCAGTCGGGGATATTGGCTAAGGGTGACTCTCCCGTTTCAGTCGGTTCATAACTTTCAACTACCGGTAGTTTAAGGGGTAGTTCTTCTTCAGGAACCCCTACCATTCCACAGTCTTTACAGTGAATAATGGGAATCGGTTCGCCCCAATAACGTTGGCGATTAAAGGCCCAATCTTTCATTTTGTAATTAATCATTCGCTGGCCGAGATGATTCTCCTCCAAAAATTCAATCGTCTTGGCAATCGCCTCTTTAACCTGTAAGCCGTTGATAAAGCCCGAATTTACCAACTCTCCTGTCTCCGTATCAGTAAAGGCTTCCTTTGTTACATCGCCACCACGAATTACTTCAATAATCGGTAGATCGTATTTCTTAGCAAAGTCCCAGTCTCGTTTATCATGACCAGGGACGGCCATAATAGCCCCGGTTCCATAACCCATCATAACGTAATCGGCAACAAAGATCGGAATTTCTTGGTGGGTTAAGGGATTGATTGCCCAAAGTCCTTCGATCCGGACCCCACTTTTATCCTTGGCTAATTGGACCCGCTCAAACTCCGTTTTCTTTTTAGCAGCCTCCTGATAATCATGGATTGCCTGCCTATTCTTAATTTGATCCTTTAATGCATTAAGAATTGGATGTTCTGGTGACACCACCATAAAGGTCGCCCCAAACAAGGTATCGGGCCGGGTGGTAAAGACCCTTAATTTTTCATCACTTCCGGCAATTACAAAGTCGACTTCTGCACCGACCGATTTGCCAATCCAATTCTCCTGCTCTAGGCGAATTCTGGGTAGGTAATTGACATCATCCAGGCCCTGCAGTAAGCGTTCAGCGTAGTCTCTAATCTTTAAAAACCAAACATCTTTTTCAAGCTGGACCACTTGGCTACCGCAGCGATCACAACGGCCATCCCTAAAATCTTCGTTGGCTAAGACAACCTTGCAGCCATTACAAAAATTCACATAGGTTCGGTCCCGAAAAGCTAGGCCGTGATTAAATAATTTTAAAAAGATCCACTGGGTCCACTTATAATAATTGGGATCAGTCGTATCGATTTCCTTATCCCAATCAAAGGCGTAACCAATTCGCTTTAACTGATTGGTGAAAATAGCAATATTTTCATCAGTTACTTCTCTTGGGTGTCTACCCGTTTGAATAGCATAATTTTCTGTCGGTAAACCAAAGGCATCCCAACCGATTGGAAAAAGAACATTATAACCTTCTAGTCGTCTCTTCCTTGCAATAACTTCAAGCGAGGTATAGGCCCGAACATGGCCCACGTGCAGTCCTACCCCAGAGGGATAAGGAAATTCAACCAAGCCATAAAACTTTTCCTTTTGTGAATTTTCTTCAATTTTAAAGGTTTCATTTTCTTCCCATTTTTTTTGCCAAAATGCTTCTATCTTTTGATGATCATAATGTGACATATTTCCTCCAAATTAAGATTCTTCTTTTGCTAACAAAAAAATCCGTCTTATACGAGACGAATCAAACTGTCGGTTCTTGTTCACTATTATAGATAAGGGAGCGAATCCTGTCAATGTTTTGTCAATTTTTTAGCCGCTTTTATTTTCATCACTCTATTTTTTTATGATATACTATAGGCTAATAAATAATCAAGGAGTAGCTATGTACCCCCTCTTAAAAATAGACCGTCAAAAAGTTTTTGAAAATACCAAAGCGATTGTCAGTCGTGCCAAGAAACAAGGGATTGGCATTACGGCCGTTACTAAGGTCACTGGCGGTCATCTAGACATTGCCAAAACCTTCCTAGCCGCTGGTGCTAGTGGCCTTGGTGAATCTCGGATTGAAAATTTAATCAATTTAGAATCCCTCGATTGTCCGAAATGGTTAATCAGGCTTCCCATGCCAAGTGAAGTTAAGGACGTTGTTCGTTATTCGACTCTTTCCTTAAACAGCGACTATTCGACGATTGCCTTATTAAATGAGGCTGCTAAAAACCAGGAAAAGACTCATGAGGTCCTTTATATGCTCGACCTTGGTGATTTACGAGAAGGTCTTTTTATCGGTGATGGCTGCCCGACTAGTCCCCAAAACCAAAAGCTAATTGATGCTTCCTTTAAAAAACTCCACTGTGATCTTAAGGCTATCCAAGCCCTATCCCACATCAAACTAAAAGGGCTTGCCAGCAATGCCACTTGTATCGGAGCTACTATTCCCACCCCAAAAAGCTTTGGAGCCCTTTTAAAAGCCATTCATTTAATTAAAAAAGAATCTGATCTGCCCTGTGAGATTGTCTCTGGGGGCAATTCCAGTGCCTGGCACCTGGTTGAAAACAAGACGCTTCCCACCTTTATCAATAATTTACGCTTGGGTGATGTCATTTTATTTGGCCGGGAATCGGCCTACTACCACTGCTACGATTATCTCCATCAGGATGCCTTTACCCTCGATGTAGAAATTCTCGAAGTTCAAGATAAGCCGACTTTCCCCTTGGGTGAAATTGGTCGCAATGCCTTTGGTGAAAGACCCCACTTTGAAAATAAGGGCATTCGTCGCCGGGCCATTTGCGCTCTCGGTCGGCAGGATACCAATCCCGACCATCTTTTCCCCTTACTGAAAGAAGTTCATATTGAAGGTTCTAGTTCCGACCATTTGGTTGTCGATATTGGCGACCTTGATTTAAGGGTTGGCGATATTATCAGTTTTCGCTGCGATTATGTCTCGACCCTTCACGCTGCAACATCTAACTATGTCACCACGAGGATTGTTTAAATCCTACTTAATTATAAACAAGGAGAATGCTCTATGGAAAAAGAAAAAAATTATATCCCTTTTAATACCTTAGAAGCCTTTATGACCGAGGCCTTAATGGGTATTGGCGTACCCCAAGAAGATGCAAAAATCTGTGCTGATATTTTAATTAGTTCCGATAAACGGGGCATCGATTCCCATGGGATCGGTCGCCTAAAACCAATCTATTACGATCGGATTAAAAAAGGCATCCAAAATCCGGTAACCAACTTCGAAGTTGTCAAAGATACTTTTACAACAGCCGTGATTGATGGCCACGATGGCATGGGACACGTCATTGCTAAGCGGGCCATGCAAATGGCTATCGATAAGGCTAAAGTTTATGGCATGGGAATGACGGTTGTCCGTAACTCCACCCATTATGGCTTTGCTGGCTATTATCCCTTAATGGCGATTGAAAACAATATGATCGGGATGACCGGTACCAATGCTCGTCCCTCCATTGCCCCAACCTTTGGGGTCGAAAATATGCTAGGCACCAACCCCATCACTGTCGGTGTCCCCAGTGACGAAGCCTTTCCCTTTGTTCTCGACTGCGCCACCTCGGTTTCCCAACGGGGGAAAATTGAAGTTTATGACCGAGAAAATAAAGACTTACCCGAGGGTTGGGTGATTGACCGAGATGGCCAGTCCCGAACCGATACCAAACAAATTTTAATTGACTTAGTTGAAGGAAAGGCTGCTCTAACCCCACTGGGTGGTATTGGTGAAGAAACCGGCGGCTATAAAGGCTATGGCTATGCCACCTTTGTAGAAATTTTATCGGCCGCCCTCCAAGGTGGTTCCTTTCTAAAAGGCTTACTGGGCTTTGATGCCCTAGGTAAGGCCCAACCCTACCATTTAGGACACTTTTTTATTGCCATTAATATCGAAAATTTTACCGAAGTCGATGCTTTTAAGAAAATTACCGGTGATATTTTAAGAGACCTTCGGGCTTCTGCTAAGATGCCCGGTGAAAAACGTATTTATACAGCTGGTGAAAAAGAATACGACGCTTGGCTGGAACGAAAAGACAAGGGTGTCCCCATGAATGATGCTTTAATTAAGGATATCCTTGCTATTAAGGCCGAACTTGGACTGGACGACTACCACTTCCCCTTTGAAAAATAACCGTTAAAAAAGGACAGAAATGTACATTTCTGTCCTTTTTTTCTTAATAATTTTCAACAAATAATTCAAAGTATGCCTTTGCATGTTTACAGGCTGGGCATTCTTCTGGTGCTTGCTTATCTTCATGAATATAGCCACAATTTCCGCAAATCCATTTAACGACCATGGGTCGTTTAAAAACCCGATCTTTATCGATATTATCAGCTAGTTTAAGAAAACGGGCTTCATGGGCTTTTTCCGCCTCAGCAATTTCATAAAAGGTTTTTGCAATCTCCGGAAAACCTTCTTTTTGGGCAACATCACCAAAATTACGATATAAGACCCTCCACTCTTCATTTTCACCATCTGCTGCATGGATTAAATTACTTCTGGTATCGCCTAGGGCAACTGGAAAATCACCTTGAACCGGGACCATCACAGCCTGACCCATCTCATATTCATAGGAAGCAATATACTTATAAAACATTTCCCCATGCTCTTTTTCATTATTGGCCGTTTCGGTAAAATAATTGCTAATTTGCATAAATCCTTCTTTTTTAGCAATCGAGGCAAAATAGGTATAGCGCATTCTGGCCTGACATTCTCCAACAAAAGATCGCATTAGATTTTTTAGCGTTTCTGTTCCTTTTAATTTTCCCATTTTTAATCCTTTCTTTTTATAATTATTTCTAGTTCACATCCATAATAAAATTAATCAAGCCTTTAGCCGCTTCAAAAGGCCCATCTTGCTCGAAACCAGGAATTCCTAATTGGGTTCGGATCACCCCAATTTTGACACCATTATCATTCATCTTCCTAAAGGTTTTTTTGGCAATAACTTCGTGTTCTTCTTTTTTCTGAATGGCCCCAAAAGGATTGGCAAAATAACTGGTTGTTAATCCCACTTCACCGGTTGTTCCCTTAGCCATTCGCTTGCCTTCACAAAAAACCTCATACGCCTCATCTAAATCATCAAAAATTTCAATCGCTGGCAAGTCTTCAGTGATTTCCTCATAATTATTGATATAGAAAACATAATCCACTCGGGTAGATTTGGAAATTTCTTCATAAGACATTTGCGGCACAATTACTCGGGCATTAACAATGTTGGGGTTCATAAAGATACTGCGATCCATGGTGCTATAGGCGTAACCTGGCTGCAGGTCATCGAGGCGGACAAAGGCCCCAATTTCAGTTCCTACTGCCATCAAGCGGTCTTGTTCATCAAAATGCAGGGTTCCCATATCATCAATTAAAATATCAAAATCACAAGCCATTTCTTTAGGTAGTTTATTAATGGCCTCTAGTGTCTCAGACTTTCCGGCTCCAGAGTCCCCAATTAACATAATATTAACCGATTTTTTCCCATTCACTCGAATTTTCGAAAAGGCCCCATGAACCGGTAGGTTCCCCTTTTCAATTTGAATTAAGTTATGAAGGGTTAGCATCATCTTTTTCATGTAACCAAAATAATCAACGTTGCCATCATTGGGAAGCATCCCATAAAAAACCCCATCTTCTTTGACCACATAACCACGCATTTCATCTTCTTCAAATAAACTTTTATCCAAACCGAAAAAGACCACGGCATCGGGTTTATTTTTTGTAAATTCTTCTGGCTTGGCTAATTCAAAGAGATTAAAAAGACCTGCCCCCAATGCTAAAAAATCTTTTTCAACATAAACAATAGCCATTAATCGACCGACCTTTACCGGGATGGCAAACCAATTATCAACACATAAATAAAAATTCTGTAATATTTTCTTTTCTTTTAAGGGGAAAACGCCGACTCTGGTACTGGACCGGGTATAGAAAATGACCGGTGGCTCAAAAATAGCCTCCCATATATAATTAACCTGATACAAGGATTCATTTTTGCTTTTTACGGCCCGGTCAAATTCAAATTGATCGGCTAAAAAAGCAACTTGGGCCCCACTGGGTAGCTGACGGTAAATACTAAAGCTTGTGCCCGTCACGTTAAAATGAATGTTTCGGTAAAGATCTAAAATCATTTTTTTAAAGGCATCGTTATTGGATGCCAACGAATGGGCCTTGGAACGTTTTACTTTTTCATCCTGACTATAGCTATCTTGTTTAAACATAAAACGTTGCATGGTCCGCCAATAATTATAAAAACCTTCTAAAAAACCGATAAATAATTTAGAATAGTCTTCATGAGACATATTAATATTAAAATACTCAGATTTAATAATTTCCTCTAAGGTGTTGATATTTAGCAAATAAATAAAATCAATAAAGGCTTCATCCTTAAAAGCCCCATCTTCGTCATAAAAAGGTTCTAATACCAAAACTAATTCTGATTTTCGCAGTTCCAATTCTTCGACAAAAATCTTGATCAATTTTCTAAATAGGGTCGATTTAATAATTTGACCAAACCGTGTGAAATGTAAATCACCTTGAATTAAAGCTGTTCCTTTTAACTTTGTGTTAAATGATTTCATGCATACCTCCTTGTTATACTCATTTTTATATTTTTCCTGTTATTTAGGAAAAATCGTTTGTTGTTGGTTTAAAAACAATGCGATAAGCAAACTATATCTTTTCATTTTAGTTTACCTATGGTTACTTATTATAGTATAAAAAGACCAATACAACAAGAAATATTATCTCTTATTGTCAATCATTGGGTCGATTTCTATGAAACTTTAGCTCCCCTCAGAGATAACTTTTTATTGTCGATCTGGGTTGACCATGGTATAATAAAATCAATAAAATATAATATGTTTAAAAAACATTAGGAGGAATATGTATGTTTGCTCTTTTAATTATCCTTGGTCTTCTTGTCATCATCGGCCTTTGGCTGGTCTTATCACGAAATGGTTTTGTCGTAATCAAAAACCAAGTTGAAGAAGCCTTTTCAACAATGGATGTCTATCTTAAAAAAAGATACGACTTAATTCCCAATTTAGTAGAAACAGTCAAAGGTTATGCCACTCACGAATCAGAAACCTTTGAAAAAGTTACGGCTGCCCGAACAGCGGCTATGGGGGCGACCTCAATCGACGAACGAATTGCCAACGAAAATATGCTTAACGATACCTTGAAAAGCTTATTTGCCGTGGCCGAAGCCTACCCTACCCTACAAGCCAACACTAACTTTCTTGATCTGCAAAATCAACTCCAATCGCTTGAAGGTGAAATTGCCAACTCTCGAAAATATTATAACGCAACCGTTCGAACCTTAAACACAAAAGTTGAAGTTTTTCCTAGTAACTTAGTTGCCAGTATCTTCGGCTTTAAAAAACAACCCTTCTTTGAAGTTGGGAGCGAAATCGAAAGAGAAAATGTCCAAGTTAAATTTAATTAAAGAAAGAGGTTTAGAGATGAAAAATAAATCCATTTTTATTCTTCTTTTCATAGTTTTTTTAAGTTTAGTTCTTCCCAGTAGTATTTTAGCTCGGGAATACTTTGATATTAGAAATTTAGATATCAACATGAATGTTTTAGAAAATCATGCCTATGAAATCGAAGAAAATTTAACGGCTGAATTCAGTGAACCCCGTCACGGTCTCTTTCGCTTTATTCCCTATTCCGGAAGTTATTACCGGCAAATAAATGGAGAAGCGGTTGAATCCTCTTACCGAGCAAAAATCACTGATGTCGATGTGCCCGGCTGGAACTTTGAAAGCTATTCCGAAAATGATAATCTTGTCATTCAAATTGGTGATGCTGATAAATTTATTGAAGGCACACAGGTCTTCCCTATCCAATTTACTTGGAATCCGGGGACTGATCGGATTGATTCCATGGATGATGTTTACTACAATTTAATCGGTCCTTTTTGGGATACAACTATCGACCAAGCTAGCTTCACCATTACTATGCCTAAGGCCTTTGATGCCAACGAAATCGAATTCATAACCGGCACCTACGGGTCGACCGATACCACCGCTGTTGATTACACAGTCGATGGCAACACCATCTTCGCTAGGCTTAATCGGCCACTTTCACCTAACGAAGCTGTTACCCTTAAGCTTAACTTGCCCGACGGTTATTTTGTCGGTGGAACAACTGGTCGTGAATTTGAGCCATTTTTTTATGGTATCGTCTTATTATCACTACTGTCTGCCCTACTTATCTGGATCTTTACCGGGCGAGATAAAAAACCGGTTGAACCGGTTGAATTTTATCCCCCCCATGGCTTTACCCCCTCACAGGTCGGTTATATCATTAATGGGGATGTCGACAAACCGGAAGTATTGTCATTAATCATGTACTGGGCCGATAAGGGTTATTTAGAGATTGAGCAGGTTTCCAAAAAACATTTTGTCTTTCATAAGCTTAAAGATTTGCCAGCTGATGCAGAAAATTTTGAACGTAGTTTTTTCTATGGCCTCTTTGACCGTGATGATAGCTTCTCAACAAAAAGCGTGCCCAGCAACTTTTATGAAACCTATACGTCAACTCGAAATCAGATTGTCGATTACTTTAAGATTAAGGGAAATGAACTCTTTACAAGCTCTTCAAAAATTGGGTCGATTTTCATTTCCATTTTGATGGCTTTACCCCTACTAGCACTTGCTATCAATGGGGCCTACCGCAATGGTTATTTTGATTTCTTTGATGATTATATTCTGATTGCCTTTTTGATTGGATTTATGGTTGTTCCTTCTGTTTTTAGCCTGAGTTTTGTAGTCGCCGCAATTAAAAAGGCAAAAGGTGTAACCGCCAAACAAACGACTGGTCGATTAATTGCTGGAATTGTACTAACTATTTTGTCGGCCTTAATTGTTTTTGGCATCAATTCTCTTGCTTTTGACTATAGCTTTTCTCAAATGATCCTGCTAACAACTTTAGCCCTAGTCGCTACTTACGCTATTAGTGTTTTCAAAATAATCGCTAAAAAAAGAACCGAGACTGGCTTAAAATGGTATGGTGAGGTCCTTGGTTTTAAAAATTTCATCGATAAGGCTGAAAAAAATCGAATTATTCAATTGGTCAATGAAAACCCCTCTTACTATTTTAATATCCTACCCTACGCCTATGTTATGGGCGTGACCAATAAATGGGCGAAAAATTTTGAATCAATCAAGATCGATCCCCCTAATTGGTACCGTAGTGATAGCATCGATATGACAACTTTTTCAACCATTTATTTTACCTCTGCGCTTATGACTAGTATGAATCGGATCTCGTCTCAAGTGATCGTTCCTCCTAAATCGGGTTCTGGTGGCTTTGGTGACGGCGGCTTCTCTGGCGGCGGTGGCTTCTCCGGCGGTGGCGGCGGTGGCGGTGGTGGTGGCAGTTGGTAAAACGCCATAAGACCAAGCCTCTAATAGACACATAAGTAATACAAAATTATTTTCTCTGTTAGGACAATTTAAAACTATATTTTGCCATAAAAACTGCCCCCCATAAACTAGATCAAGATCTAACTTATGGGGGGTAATTTAAAATATCGGTCTTCTCTTAAAATCGTTTACTATTGATTGATGACGGCATTCATGTCGACATCTTGAAAGTTAATATCTGCTGGTGGTGTAAACATTTCTTGATCGACCTTTATATCTTTTTCGATCTCAACAGTTTCTAGTGTCATAAGGGATTCTTGGCCCAAATACATTTCGTATTTTAAGGGCATATTGTATTTAGCAGAATACCACATCTTAATAAAAACATCTCCTATTTCTTGATCTGAATTTGTCGTTTCTATATAAACAACTTCTTCTTGACCTAATTTTTCCACTCTGGCAATCACGTCAGTCGAGACCTCATCACTTAGTTCTGAAAATTTTGTACTCATGTCCATCATTAAGCCTGCCTCTTCGGCTAATTCTACATCAGCATTAAGAATACGAATACCTTCTTTTGATTCTTCTTGGTAGCTATACATTACTTTTTCATCAGCATTATAGATCACTACTGTTGACCCTAAACCGTCTACCATTGTTTCTGTTCGTGTATTATCACCATTATAATAAACAGTTGAACTTGTCGTCATTCCAGCACTTGTCATTTGCGTTTTTAGCTTCATTGTCTTTGGCCGGTCACCTGAAATGGCATTAAGTAAAGCAACTCCTTCTAAGGAAGAATCTAGACTTGTTCCTTCTGCTTGCTCAGTCTCTGGAAGTGTTTCCTCTGAATTTTCAATCGCTTGATCTTTTTGACAAGCCGTTATCGTTAGTGCTAAAATAATTACTAA
>CAZJGM010000032.1:0-19615 GCA_964545675.1 uncultured Lachnospiraceae bacterium
TTGAAAAGGGATTAAAAGAAGTCTTTGATGATATTGATAAAATTGAAGACTATACGGGTAATTTAGTCTTGGAATTTGTCAACTATTCAATCGAAGGGGACCCAAAGTATTCGGTCGAGGAGTGTAAAGAGAGGGATCAAACCTACTTTATTCCATTAAAAGTGACGGTCCGTTTAATCAATAAAGAGAAGAACGAAGTTAAAGAGCAAAAAGTCTATATGGCCGATCTTCATAAAATGACCGATACGGGAACCTTTATTGTTAATGGAGCAGAACGGGTTATTGTTAGTCAATTGGTGCGTTCACCCGGGGCTTATTTTTCATTAAGCCGAGATAAATTGGGAAAAAAATTATATTCTGCCCAAGTGATCCCTAATCGGGGAGCATGGCTTGAATATGAAACAGATTCAAATGATATTATGTATGTCAAAATTGATCGAACGAGGAAGCTTCCTATTACCGCTTTAATTCGGGCATTAGGACTAGGAACCAGTCAAGAGATTCTTGATTTCTATGGCGATGACCATCGCTTAATCGAAACGATTAAAAAAGACGAAAACAATAATATGAAATCAACCAGAGATGGATTAATTGAAATTTATAAAAGGCTTAGACCGGGTGAGCCACCGACTGTGGAAAGTGCCCAATCACTTTTAAATTCAATGTTTTTTGATGACCGCCGTTATGATTTAGCAAAAGTAGGTCGTCATAAGTACAATAAAAAACTTTCCTTAGCGACGCGAATTACTAACCAGCGGACGGCTAGAGTGATTGTTGATCCAGAAACAGGCGAAGTCTTTGCTGAAGAAGATGAAATTATTTCAAGTGACTTAGCCATTAATATTCAAAATTCGGGTATTAATGCCGTTGATGTAAAAGTGGATGATAAAATTGTCCGAGTAATTGGCAATGGTTTTGTCGATATCCATGCCCAAGATATTTCATTTGATCTTTCCGATCTTGATATTAATGAATTTGTCTGTTACGAGGTTTTAAAAGAAATCCTTGATGAAGATGTTGATGATGACGAAAAGAAAAAAAATATCAAGAAGCGAATGGATGAACTCCTACCCAAGCATGTTCTCATTTCCGATCTTCATGCCTCAATTTCTTATATTATTGGTTTAGGCCACGATTTAGGTTTTACTGATGATATTGACCACCTTGGTAATCGACGGCTCCGGTCAGTCGGTGAACTCCTTCAAAACCAATTTCGCATTGGCTTATCAAGGATGGAACGTGTTGTTAGGGAACGAATGTCTGTTCAAGATGATGAAGTATTGACCCCACAGGGTTTAATTAATACCCGTCCCGTTAATGCCGCCTTAAAAGAGTTTTTTGGTAGTTCACAATTGTCGCAATTTATGGATCAAACCAATCCCTTAGTAGAATTAACCCATAAGAGACGCTTATCAGCCCTTGGACCAGGAGGCTTAAGTCGTGAACGAGCTGGATTTGAGGTCCGCGATGTTCACCATAGTCATTATGGGCGCATGTGTCCGATTGAGACACCTGAGGGACCAAATATTGGTCTGATTGGGTCCTTAAGTACCTATGCTCGGGTTAACGAATATGGTTTTATTGAAACCCCTTATCGAAAAGTAATCAATGGTGCCGTAACCGAAGAGATCCACTACTTATCAGCTGATGAGGAAGGTTCGTATACCATTGCCCAGGCCAACGAACCTTTAAATGAAAATGGTAGTTTTGCTCGTGAACAGGTAACCGGACGTGCCGGGGACAAGCGTGATTTTGTCCTAATCCCCCCCAAACGGGTTGATTATATGGATATTTCACCTAAACAGGTAGTATCGGTGGCCACATCCTTAATACCATTCTTAGAAAATGACGATGCCAACCGGGCTTTAATGGGAGCTAATATGCAACGACAAGCCGTTCCTTTACTGATTCCCAGAGCACCAATTATTGGAACCGGTATGGAACATAAAGCGGCCAATGATTCTGGTGTCTGTGCCATTGTTCGAAATGCCGGAGTCGTTGATCGCGTCGAAGCCTCAGCTATTCATGTACGGACTGACCAAGGGGAGACAGATCGTTATTCACTCCTTAAATTTAAGCGGTCCAACCAAGGAACCTGCATGAATCAAAAACCCTTGGTTTCTAAAGGGCAACGGGTTGAAAAAGGCCAGATTATTGCCGATGGGCCCTCAACGGAAATGGGCGAATTAGCTTTAGGTCAAAACATTCTAATCGGTTTTATGACTTGGGAAGGTTATAATTACGAAGATGCCATTTTAATTAATGAAAAATTATTAAAAGATGATGTTTTTACCTCCATTCATATCGAGGAATTTGAAGCCGAAGCCAGGGAAACAAAATTAGGACCAGAAGAAATTACCAGAGATATACCCAATGTCAGTGAGGATGCTCTTAAGAATTTGGATGAGCGGGGAATTATCTACGTTGGCGCCGAAGTTACCTCTGATGATATCTTAGTCGGTAAGGTGACACCCAAGGGTGAAACTGATTTATCGGCAGAAGAGAAACTGCTGCGGGCGATCTTTGGCGAAAAAGCCAGGGAGATTCGTGATACCTCGCTAAAAGTGCCCCATGGTGAATCGGGTATTGTTCTCGATGTTAAAGTGTTTTCCAGAGAAAATAAAGATGAAGATTTAAAACCAGGGGTTAATACCTTGGTGCGGGTTTTGGTTGCCGTTAAGCGAAAAATTTCAGTCGGCGACAAAATTGCCGGCCGACATGGGAATAAAGGGGTTATTTCACGAATTTTACCAGAGGAAGATATGCCTTTTATGCCGGATGGAACACCCCTTGAGATTGTTCTTAATCCCCTTGGCGTACCATCTCGAATGAATATCGGCCAAGTCCTTGAGGTTCATTTAGGACTGGCTATGAAAGAGATGGGCTATCATATTGCCACCCCAGTCTTTGATCCAGCCAATGAGGATGATATTATTCAGCTTCTTGGCGAAGCCGGTTTACCGGAAGATGGCAAGATTCAGCTTTACGATGGCCGAAGTGGTGAGCCCTTTGATAATCCGGTTACCGTTGGCTATATGTATATTTTAAAATTACATCATTTAGTTGATGATAAAATGCATGCCCGTTCGACCGGACCTTATTCACTGGTGACCCAACAACCACTTGGTGGTAAGGCACAATTTGGTGGTCAGCGTTTTGGTGAAATGGAAGTTTGGGCCCTTGAAGCTTATGGTGCTGCCCATACCCTGCAAGAAATTTTAACCATTAAATCGGATGATGTGGTTGGTCGGGTAAAAGCCTATGAAGCGATTGTTAAAGGGGAAAATATTCCCAAACCGGGAATACCCGAATCCTTTAAAGTATTGATGAAAGAATTCCAAAGTTTGGGCCTAGATGTCAATATTCTTAATGACCAAGAAATGATTAAATTACTCGATGATGAAATGGATGAACGCGATCCTTTGGAAGAATTGGCCCTTGAAATTGGCACTTCTGAAATTTCAGAAGAAGATGAAGTGCGTTTGGAAGGTCAATTCCAAATTAGAAGTGCAGAAGAAATAGATGATGATGTTTTATGATAGCAAAGATATGGAATTATGTTAGAAGGGAGCGAGCCATTTGTTAAACGAGGAATTCACCTTCAAATCTTTACAGATTGGATTGGCTTCGCCTGATAAAATCAGGGAGTGGTCACGGGGAGAAGTAAAGAAACCAGAAACAATCAATTATCGAACCTTAAAACCTGAGAAGGAAGGATTGTTTTGCGAAAAAATCTTTGGCCCTCAAAAGGACTGGGAATGTAATTGTGGGAAATACAAACGGATTCGTCATAAGGGAATCGTTTGTGAAAATTGTGGTGTAGAAGTCACCAAGGCCAAGGTCAGACGGGAGCGAATGGGCCATATTGAATTGGCCTCACCGGTTTCTCATATTTGGTATTTTAAAGGCATACCCAGTCGAATGGGATTGATTTTAGAAATGTCACCGAGAAATTTGGAAAAAGTGATTTATTTTGCCGCTTATGTGGTCACCGACCCCGGCGAAAGCAATTTTGATTATAAACAAATTTTAACAGAAACAGAATATCAAGAAGCACGCGACCAATTTGGCAAGAAATTTTCAGCGGGCATTGGTGCTGAAGCCATCCAAGAACTCCTAGAAATGGTCGATTTAGACCAAGAAGCAGCAGTTCTTAAAGAAGAATTAAAGGGCAGTTCGGGACAAAAGAAAATTAGAATTGCTAGACGACTCGATGCGGTTGAAGCCTTTCGAAATTCAGATAATCGCCCGGAATGGATGATCCTTGAGACAATTCCGGTTATTCCGCCAGAACTAAGGCCGATGGTTCAACTCGATGGTGGCCGTTTTGCCACATCTGATTTAAATGACCTTTATCGGCGGGTGATTAACCGAAATAATCGTCTTTTGAAATTATTGGAACTTGATGCCCCAGATATTATTGTTCAAAATGAAAAGCGGATGCTCCAAGAATCAGTTGATGCCCTGATTGATAATGGGCGGCGAGGCCGAGCTGTCACGGGACCAGGAAAAAGACCCTTTAAATCCTTAAGTGACATGCTAAAAGGGAAACAGGGCCGCTTTAGACAAAATTTGCTGGGAAAACGAGTTGATTATTCGGGTCGGTCAGTTATTGTTGTTGGACCAGAACTAAAGATGTATCAATGTGGCCTGCCCAAAGAGATGGCCATTGAGCTTTTTAAACCCTTTGTTATGCATGAATTGGTGGGTCGAGGCTTGTCTCAAAACATTAAAAGTGCTAAAAAAATGGTTGAAAAATTGGATACCTTGGTTTGGGATGTCCTAGAAGAAGTCATTAGAGAACACCCAGTTCTTTTAAATCGAGCACCAACCCTTCACCGTTTGGGAATCCAAGCCTTTGAACCGGTTCTCGTTGAGGGTAAAGCCATTAAGCTTCATCCCTTAGTGTGTACAGCTTATAATGCCGACTTCGATGGTGACCAGATGGCAGTCCATGTTCCTTTATCAGTGGAAGCCCAATCAGAAGCCCGTTTCTTAATGCTGGCATCGAATAATATCTTAAAGCCACAAGATGGCACACCGGTTGTTGCCCCGACTCAGGATATGATTTTAGGGACCTATTACATGACCTTGGAAAAAGCAAATGCCAAGGGAAGTGGATCGGTCTACAAAGATCTAGATGAAATGGAAATGGCTTATTTTAACCGAGATGTCGAATTACATGCTCGGGTGAGAGTACGATTGACAAAAGAGATCGACGGTGAAAGGGTTAGTCATTTGGTCGAAGGAACGGTTGGACGTTTCCTCTTTAATCAAGTGATTCCCCAAGAACTGGGTTTTCAAAAACGTGAAAGCTTAGAAGATCAATTTAAATTAGAAGTAGATAAGCAAGTTAATAAAAAAGTCCTTTCTGAAATTGTCGATCGTTGCTATAAGAAATTAGGACCAACGATCACTTCAGAAGTCCTTGATGAGATTAAACGTCTTGGCTTTACCTATTCGACAAAAGGGGCAATTACCGTGGGGGTTAATGACATGGAAGTTCCCCATAGTAAAGAAAAAATCCTTGAAGGAGCCGATGAGAAGATTGCTAGTAATATGGCACTTTATCGTCAAGGCTTTATCAGTGAAGAAGAGCGTTATAATAATGTCGTTGGCATTTGGAACAAAGCAACGGATGAAGTAACCGAAGCATTGCTTGATCATTTGGATGATTTAAATCCTATTAATATGATGGCCGATTCAGGAGCTCGGGGAAGTAAAAATCAGATCAGGCAATTAGCCGGTATGCGAGGGCTGATGGCTAATCCAACCGGTCGAATTATTGAATTGCCGATTCGGTCAAACTTTAGAGAAGGCTTAAATGTCCTAGAATTTTTCTCATCAACCCATGGGGCTAGAAAAGGCTTGGCGGATACCGCCTTACGAACTGCCGATTCTGGTTATCTAACCCGACGTTTGGTTGATGTTAGTCAGGATGTTATTGTTAGAGAAGATGATTGTGGGACCATACGAGGCTATGAGGTCTCGGAAATTAACGATCATGGTGAGATCATTGAAACCCTTTATGAACGCTTGGTTGGCCGCTATGCTTTTGAGGATGTTATTCATCCTGAAACCGGAGAACTTTTGGTAAAAGGGGATACAATTATTACTGATGACCAAGCAGCCGAGATTGTCATGGCTGGGATTACAAAGGTTCTTATTCGAGCAGCCTTTAATTGTGAATCCAAGCACGGTGTTTGTAAGAAATGTTATGGCGTTGATTTAACGACCTGGCGAGGAGTGGAAATTGGTGAAGCGGTTGGTATTATTGCCGCCCAATCGATTGGTGAACCAGGAACTCAGCTAACCATGCGGACCTTCCATACTGGTGGGGTTGCGTCAGCTGATGACATCACCCAAGGTTTACCGCGTATTGAAGAATTATTTGAAGCCAGAAAACCAAAAGGCCAGGCGATTATCTCAGAAATAGATGGTAAAGTTGAAATTCAGGATACGCAAAAGAAGACCGAAGCCATGGTGACGGGTATGGATGGTCAGACAAAAGTCTATCTGATTCCCTATGGGGCAAGACTCCGAGTCCACACTGGTGATCAATTAACAGCGGGTGACGAAATTACTGAAGGGTCAATTAATCCCAGTGATATCTTAAAAATTCAAGGGGTTGCCAAGGTCCAACAGTATTTGCTACAAGAAGTGCAAAAAGTTTATCGCATGCAAGGGGTTCATATCGGCGATAAACACATTGAACTGATTATTCGCCAGATGCTTCGGAAGGTAAAGGTTGAAGATGTTGGGGATACACCCTTATTGTCGGGTAGCTTGGTCGATATCTTTAGTTTTGAAGATGAAAACAAATTGGCCTTAGACAAAGGTGAAGAGCCAGCAACAGCCAGTCGTGAACTTTTAGGGATTACTAAAGCCTCATTAGCGACCGATTCATTTTTATCGGCAGCCTCTTTCCAAGAAACCACTAGGGTTTTGACCGATGCAGCCATTAAAGGAAAAGTTGATCCGCTCATTGGCCTAAAAGAAAATGTTATTATCGGCCAATTAGTACCAGCTGGGACTGGTGTTAAAATCTACAATGACGTTGAACTGACCTATGAACGGGAAGAAGAAGAGATTATTGAAGAGGAAGTAGAAGCATTTTTAATGACCGAAACACCAGATATTGTCTTCGATGATGATATTTTAGATGCTCATGTTATTGAAGAACAAGAAGAAGTTGAAAATGCTATGATTACCGATTTAGATATGTTTGATCTAGATTTCTTCAATAAAGAATAATTTCTTGACAATTACCCATTAAACGTGTATATTAAATTGGTATGTTTGTAATGATTGGCAGGAGGTTAAAGAGGATGAATGATTTAGATCATGTTTCAAAAGTAGTTGGGACAAAGCAAACTCTTAAGGCTGTTAAGGACGGGAAAGTTCTTAAGGTTATTCTTGCAAAAGATACCGATGACCGATTAAAAAAACAAATTATCGCTAGCTGTGATGCTTATGAAGTGGATCTGGCAGAGATTAGTAGCAAGCGCGAGCTTGGTAAAGCAGTGGGAATCGATCGCAGCGCAGCTGTGATCGCCCTGCTTAAGGAAGATCACCCAAGTCATTAGTGCCTTTGGGCATTAATATATATTAAAAATAAAAGGAGGTGCAGGACTAAATGCCTACAGTTAATCAGCTTGTAAAAAAAGGAAGAGAGCGTTCGGAAGATAAAACGAAAACGCCCGCACTAAAAGCGAATCCTCAAAAAAGAGGCGTGTGCACAGCAGTTAGAACATCAACACCAAAAAAACCAAACTCAGCCCTAAGAAAAATTGCCAGGGTTCGTTTAGTAAACGGTATGGAAGTAACTGCCTATATTCCAGGTATTGGACATAACCTACAAGAGCATAGTATTGTTCTCGTCAAGGGTGGACGTATTAAGGATTTACCAGGGGTACGCTATAAAGTGATCCGTGGAGCACTCGATACAGCCGGAGTAGATTCTCGTCGACAAGCTCGATCCAAATATGGGGCTAAAAAGCCTAAAAAGTAGTAGTGCATAGGTGCTGCATATTAAAGCGCTCATTTTTGAGAGACCAGATATATGTTAGTGACACTATACGCACAACAACGAAATCGTTGGATGTCGAGTACCGATGAACATAAAATAATGTTAAGGAGGGAAGTAAAGTGCCTAGAAAAGGACCCGTTCCAAAAAGAGAAGTATTGCCCGACCCAATATATGGCAGCATTATTGTCACAAAACTTGTGAACAATATCATGCTTGATGGGAAAAAAGGGGTAGCTCAAAATATCGTTTACGATGCATTTAATAAGGTAAATGAAAAAACAGGTAAAGAACCATTGGAAGCATTTCAAGAAGCATTAGCCAATATTACCCCTGTTTTGGAAGTAAAAGCACGACGAGTAGGTGGAGCCACCTATCAAGTGCCAATTGAAATTCGTTCTGAACGTAAGCAAGCTCTCGGACTAAGATGGCTTGTCACATATTCAAGAAGACGATCAGAAAAAACCATGAGAGATCGTTTAGCTGGCGAAATAATGGATGCACTTAATAATAGTGGTGCAGCTGTTAAGAAAAAAGATGATGTTCACGCAATGGCCGAAGCAAATAAAGCCTTTGCTCATTATCGTTGGTAAGTAGCTAGTTAGAGAAAGAAAGGAAAGCATCAGTGTCAAGAAGTTATAGTTTAGAAAAAACGAGAAACATTGGTATAATGGCACATATTGATGCAGGAAAAACCACCACCACAGAAAGAATTTTGTTCTATTCCGGAAAAATCCATAAAATTGGCGAAACCCATGAAGGTGGCGCTCAAATGGATTGGATGGAGCAAGAACAGGAAAGAGGAATAACCATTACCTCTGCAGCAACAACTTGTTTCTGGAAAGAAAATCGGATCAATATTATTGATACGCCAGGCCACGTTGATTTTACCGTTGAAGTTGAGCGCTCCCTACGAGTCCTCGACGGAGCAGTCGCTGTATTTTGTGCAAAAGGTGGCGTCGAACCGCAATCAGAAACTGTCTGGAGACAAGCAGATAAATATCATGTACCACGAATGGCCTATATTAATAAAATGGACATAACTGGAGCAGATTTTTATAATGTGATCGATATGATGGAAGATCGGTTAGGCGCAAATCCTGTTCCAATCCAATTACCAATCGGAAAAGAAAGTGATTTTATTGGCATCATTGATTTAATTGAAATGAATGCCCGGGTGTATGGGGATGACTTAGGTCAGGAAGTTAAGATTGTTGACATTCCAGAAGACATGGTTGAACTGGCCAACACCTATCATGAAAAAATGATTGAATCCATCTCGGATTATGATGATGAAATTATGGAAAAATTTCTTGAAGGTCAAGAAGTCGGAGTTGATGAAATCAAAGCAGCAGTCCGTTTAGCAACCCTTCATGTTGATATCATCCCCGTTGTTTGTGGGTCATCTTACAAGAATAAAGGGGTTCAGCCAATGCTCGATGCATTAGTTGACTTTATGCCATCGCCGCTTGATGTGCCACCCATGGTGGGTATTAATCCCAACACAGGGAAAGAAGAAACCCGTAAAGTTGATGATGAGGAACCTTTCTCAGCATTGGCCTTTAAGATTATGACTGATCCCTTTGTTGGAAAGCTAGCTTTCTTTAGAGTTTATTCGGGGATGGCCAAGGCCGGATCTTATATTTATAACTCATCAAAGGGTAAAAGAGAACGATTGGGCCGAATTCTTCAAATGCATGCCAATCATCGCGAAGAAATTACCACTGTCTATAGTGGTGATATTGCTGCAGCTGTTGGATTAAAAGAAACATCAACCGGGGATACCCTCTGTGTTGATACAGCTCCGATTATCTTAGAATCAATGGAATTTCCTGAGCCGGTTATTCATGTCGCAATTGAACCAAAGACAAAAGCCGGTCAAGAAAAAATGAGTACCGCTTTACAAAAATTATCGGAAGAAGATCCAACCTTTAAAATACGAACCGATGACGAAACGGGACAGACGATTATTTCAGGTATGGGTGAACTTCACCTGGATATTTTGATTAATCGCATGCTTCGTGAGTTTAAAGTTGAAGCCAATATCGGGGCACCTCAGGTGGCCTATAAAGAATCAATTACCAAGGCCGTTGATGCCGAAGGGAAATTCGCCAGACAGTCTGGTGGGCGTGGACAATATGGCCATTGCTTGATTCACATGGAACCAGTTGAACCGGGAGCCGGTTATACCTTTGAAAATAAAGTTGTTGGTGGGTCAATTCCTAAAGAATTTATCAATCCGATCAATCAAGGGATTGAAGAAGCCATGCAAACCGGTATTATTGCCGGATATCCAGTCCTAGACCTTAAAGTAACGGTCTACGACGGGTCCTTCCATGATGTCGATTCATCAGAAATGGCCTTTAAAATTGCCGGATCAATGGCTTTTAAAAATGGCATGCGAAAAGCGGACCCAGTTATACTCGAACCGGTATTTAAGCTGGAAGTTGTTATTCCAGAAGAATATATGGGGGATGTCATGGGCGATATTAACTCAAGACGAGGACGGATTGAAGGTATGGAAATGCGGGCTGGGGCACAGATTATTAAAGGATTTGTACCACTGGCTGAAATGTTTGGCTATGCCACCACCTTAAGAAGTAAAACGCAGGGTCGAGGTGTCTATACCATGCAATTTTCCCACTATGAAGCAGTTCCTAATTATATTTCAGAAGAAATTATTGAAGGTAGAAAATAACACAAAAAATTATTATTTAAGGAGAAGAACAAATGGCAAAATCAAAATTTGAACGAACAAAACCACATGTTAATGTTGGTACAATTGGTCACGTTGACCATGGTAAAACAACCTTAACAGCAGCAATTACCATGGTCCTTAACAAACGATTTGGAACGGGATCAGCGGTAAGCTTTGACAACATCGATAAGGCACCAGAAGAACGTGAACGTGGGATTACTATTTCAACTTCACATGTTGAGTATGAAACAGCAGATCGCCATTATGCCCATGTCGATTGCCCAGGCCATGCCGATTATGTTAAGAACATGATTACTGGGGCAGCTCAGATGGATGGTGCGATTTTGGTTGTTAGTGCTGCTGATGGCCCTATGCCTCAAACACGTGAGCATATTCTATTAAGCCGTCAGGTAGGGGTTCCTTACATTATCGTCTTTTTAAATAAAGTCGATATGGTTGATGACGAAGAATTGTTAGAATTAGTTGAAATGGAAGTTCGTGAACTTCTAGACGAATATGACTTCCCAGGTGATGACACACCAATTGTTGCCGGTTCAGCACTAAAAGCCTTAGAAGAACCAGATGGTGAATGGGGTGACAAAATCGTCGCACTTATGGAAGAAGTTGATAAATGGATTCCCGAACCAGAACGTGATACTGACAAACCATTCTTGATGCCAGTTGAAGATGTGTTCTCTATTACTGGTCGTGGGACGGTTGCAACCGGACGAATTGAACGTGGTATCATCAAGGTTGGCGAAGAAGTTGAAATTGTTGGTATTCATGATGTTAAGAAAACTGTTGTTACTGGTGTAGAAATGTTTAGAAAATTACTCGATGAAGGCCGATCTGGCGATAATGTTGGTGCCCTTCTTCGTGGTGTTGACCGAACTCAAATTGAACGTGGCCAAGTTTTGGCAAAACCAGGTTCAATTAAACCACATACTCACTTTATGTCAGAAGTTTACGTTCTAACAAAAGAAGAGGGTGGTCGTCATACACCCTTCTTTGATGGTTACAGACCACAGTTCTACTTTAGAACAACGGATGTAACGGGTGTGATTAAATTACCAGAAGGCGTTGAAATGGTTATGCCAGGTGATAACGTTCAAATGGAAATTTCCTTAATTACGCCAATTGCGATCGAAGAAGGTTTACGTTTTGCCATTCGTGAAGGCGGTCGTACCGTCGGTTCAGGGGTTGTTGCTAAAATTTTAGAAGACGTAACAATCGATTAATTTAGTAAATAAACCGCTCCAATTGGAGCGGTTTTTTGTTAATAATTTTAAAGGGTGAGGTAGCAATGAAAAAATATATTAGTGTTCCAATTGCTGGCTATGTGGAAGCTGTTGGAAATGATTATAATAAGGGCTTTCGGCGGTGTAAAAGTGAAGAGTTGGCAGCAGCTATTGAGACGCTTTTAAATGATTATGATGAAAAAGGCTATGATCTTTTTTCAATAACACCAATTAGCCAAGGTGAGCATGTGGTCGTTTCAAACCACGGTGGCTGGGCCAATTCGGTGACCGAAGGGGTAATTGTAAGTTTTAAAAGACGTGATTAAAAAACGCCTCCAATTTTGGAGGCGTTTTTTAATGATTATTTTTAATGAATAACGCTTATTCTTGATGGCTCTTGATGTAGTCGATAATCTCGTTTTTACCGACTCGGTTAACACCACTGTGCTCGATATCAAAGCCTGGATCAACCGGATGGCCCAATTCTTTTTCCATTACCTTGGCAACGCGATTGCGACAGAAGGTCCCTTGACACCAACCCATTCCCGCTCGGGTTCGCCGTTTAATACCATCGACAGTGGTAACGGGAATACCTCGTCGCATGGCATCAAGGATGGTGGCTTCATCAACTTGTTCACACCGACAGATAATTTTTTCAGGGGAAGATTCTAGGTTAATTAAGGCTTCAATTTCTTTTAGGGGCCGGAAGGTCTTGCGTGTAATAATTGCCTTTCGAATAGGGTTAAAGTGAGGATCCTCAATAAATTCACAGCCTTCTTCTGTTAAGAGATCGAAAACCAGATCGGCGATGGCAGGAGATGAGGTTAGGCCTGGAGATTGAATGCCAGCACAATTAATAAAGCCTTTAACAGGCGTTTTTTCAATGATAAAGTCATTGGTTGAACTGACTGCTCGGAGACCGGTAAAACTTCTGATAAATTGGCGTATATCAATTTTTGAGGTGGTCTCTCGGGCCTGCTCATAAATATTTAGAAGGCGATCGGCGTGGGTCGACTTGTCATCTACTTCTAAATCCTTAGCATCAGGGCCAATGATCAGATTACCATAATAAGTAGGTGAAACGAGAATCCCCTTACCCATTTTTGTTGGCATTTGAAAAACAACCGTATTGACAATTTTTCCTGAACCCCGGACCATTAGCATATACTCACCACTTCTGGGTGTGATATCAAAGCTATGAAGACCAACCATGGCTTCAATTTTATCGGCAAAAATCCCAGCGGCGTTAACGATAAATTTAGCCTGATAACAATTTTTTTGACTATCATAGAGATTAAAATGATCTTCTTTTTTCTCAATCGCTGCAATTTCGGTATTTAGAAATAAGTCAGTCCCGTTGGCAATGGCGTTTTCAGCCATGGCAATGGCATAAGAGTAGGGACAGCAAATTCCAGCACCCTTACAGTAGAGGGCATATTTAACATCAGGGTTAAGATTAGGCTCAAGAGCCATAATAGCATCGTGGTCAATGATTTCAAGATCATCAAGGCCATTGGCTAAACCATTTTGATAGAGGGCCTCGAGCTTAGCTAATTGCTCTTCTTCAAAGGCGATAACCAGAGAACCATTTTTTTCAAAGCCAAAATTAAGTTCAGCATTGAGCTGATCAAATTGTTTTCGCCCCTTATAACATAGGCGTCCTTTAAGCTTTGAATGGTCTTCGGCGTAGCCGCCATGGACAATGGCGGAGTTGGCTTTTGTTGCTCCCATCGAGACATCATTTTCTTTTTCAAAAATTGCTACAGAAGATTGATAGTGGCTAAGTAATCGGGCAATGGCCGTTCCAACTGCACCGGCACCAATAATTGCTATATCGTACATAAATTCCTCCTTGTAAAGATATTGTTTTAAAGTACATACCCATTTACAATTCGTTCTCGCACAAATTCATGAAAAAATTCACGATTAATATAAGATAAAGGTGAGTTCTCATTTTGATTGTAGGCAAAAAATAGCTTTGGCAGGGCTGCTTCAAAGGAGATATTTTCAAGCGGAAGACCACCAGCATCAATTAACTCATGAGAAGATGCGTAAAGATTGCCACTGATATCCTTATAAGAAATCATATAATGATCAAGGTGACGATTATTAGAAATAAATTCTTTAAGAGAGCGGCCATCTTTACCGGTAACATTGCCACTGCCACAATGATATAGGGAATGAAGGACGGCGCGAAAGGGCTTCGTGTCAATACAGGAATAATCAAGGCCAGGATAAGCCCTTAAGGCTAGGACCTGATTTTTAAAGGCGGTGATTTCAGGGACTAAATCGAGGACCGGTTGATACAATTCGGGCATGGTCGGATTAGTCTTTAAAGGATTATAACAAAAGCCTTTTTCATTATAGAGCCCCATAGAACCACCAAAGCTTTGGAAATCATCCTTCAACCAATCGGCTTCACAAAGACGGGTTCCTAGGTGGACGTGGATTTGACCGTCGGAATTTTTATAAAGGGTGAAAATTCCCGGGATCTTAAGCTTGATAATAAAGTCCACGCTGGTGATAAAATTATCAAGGGCATTACTATTGACTTGACCAAGGGCATAATTAGAAGCAACAAGGACGACCGGTAGGCTGGGCGTATTAAGACCATAACTTAGGGCGGCGGCCGTATAGGGAAGGGTATCGGAGCCATGGGCAATTATCACACCATCATAGTCGTCTAAATCATAGCCCTTGATAGTCTCTATCAGCGACAGCCAATGTTCGGGCTCAGCATTCTCACTGAGGATTTGAAAAGGACGAACGACATCAAAGTCAACGGGATCGCAATAGTGTTTATTAAACAAGGTGATTAAATCATCGCCAGTTTGTTCGCTGACATCGATGGATTTATCCTTAATGGCACTTCCGATTGTTCCACCAGTTAATAAAAGTAAAATGTTAGTTGATTTTTTCATATAAATTCCTTTCAATTTTAGCTAATAGTGCTTTTTCCAATCGCCGTGTTCATGATATAGGCTTTTGAAAAATCAGGGTCTGTTGCCAATTCAATATGGCTGGCACGAAGTGGAATATTATCAGCCAAGGCAGCTTCGTCTTGGGAGAGCAGATAGAGCTGAACGCCAGTGCCAGCAGCATTTCCAATTGAACGAATGGGAAGGCCGGGGACTTGGGGCAATAGACCGATGAATTGGGCATTTTCGATGTTGATATAATTGCCAAAGGCTCCAGCGAGGACAATCTCAAAAAGATCATCAGCCTTGATCCCGTAATGGTTAATAAGAAGGTTGCAGCCGGTAAAAATGGCTGCTTTGGCAAGCTGGACTTGGCGGATATCTTTTTGGCTGATGATCATTTCTTGACCATTGGGATTTTCTTTGGCGGTTACAATAACAAAGTACCGTTGGCCTTCAGGTGTTTTCTTAAAGCGGGCTTTTAAAGGATGGTCATCTAAATCCTTGCCTTTAATAAAATTTCCCCGGTCATAAATTAATTTTTCACGGGATAAAAAAGCAATGGCATCAATAATTCCCGACCCACAAAATCCGATTGGCGCAACATCTCCAATGACCTGACAGGTGATCGTGGTCCCATCGAAACTTATTTTTTCAATGGCACCATTAGTGGCCCGCATGCCCATCTGAATTCCAGCACCTTCAAGAGCGGGGCCACAAGCCGTCGAAGCGATCAATATTTTTTCATCGTTTCCGACAGCGATCTCACCATTGGTGCCTAAGTCAATCATCAAGCGGAGTTTTTCATCTTTTGGAAGGCTGGCTAAAACGGCAGTTGTGTCAGCACCGACAAAGCCACCCAGTAAAGGGAGAAATTGGATCTTACCTTGGGGATTCATGTTAAGATTAAAGCTATGGCCATCGACCTCCACCGGATCTTTTGAAACAGCTGTGAAGGGTGAGATGCCGAGATAAATCGGATCGATCCCTAAAAAAAGGTGTCGCATCACAGCATTACCACAAAAGACACAATGGTAGATTTGCTGTTTATCAATCTTACTTTCGTCACAAAGAGTTTGAATAATTTCATTGATGGTGGCATGGATGGCGGCTTGAATCTTAAGTAAGTTTTCTGGTGATTGCGAGGCAAAATCAATCCGATTGATGACATCGGCTCCAAAAGAAATCTGGCGGTTAAGTGCTGACGATTGATTAACCATCACATTACTTGATAAATCATATAAGTAGCCGACAACCGATGTGGTGCCAATATCAAAGGCAATCCCATAAAGGCTAATGCTTTCATTAGCAGGAATCAGATCGATGATCTCATTATTAAAGGTGACGAGATTTAATGTTGAAACATTTTTCTGGTGAAGGATAGAAACACTCTTGCGTTGGATTGGGAGCTTTTTTATTTCTAACTTTCTTTTTGTGAGGGTCCGTAAGGTATCAAGATCGTAAGAAGCAAGTTTCGTTTTTAAATGATCATAGGGTATTGAGATCATTTCTAATTGTGGCTTAAGCTCAAAGACATCTTGGCTACCGTCTTGAAGCAATTGAGAATAGACACTTTCTTTTGAAATAAAGATTTCCATCCCTGGCAAAACAGGGTGTTGACAGCTAAGAACTTCCGTCATGTGTCCGTCGATTTTAACACTGACCAGACATTTCTGGCAGGTCCCTTTTCCCCCACAAACGAGATTACGTGGATAGCCAACCAAAGAGCAGGCTTGGGCAACACTTGTTGACGGGCTACAGGTAATTTTTTTTTCTAGTAAGGGAAAGATAACTTCGATTGTATTTACAGGTGGCATAATTTTTTCCTTTCTTAAAGCTATATGATATTATACCCTTGTTGATTAAGCTTTACAAGAATGGAGAAAAATTAGCTATAAGGCGTAAAAATTATTGACAGAATTAATAAAGGGTGTTAATCTGGAATGAACTGTAGATACAAGTAAATTAGTATTTTATGATAAAGATTTAGGCCTAATAGCAGGTCATAAAGAAATTGAAGAAAGCAAAATTATCTTTAGAAATTAAAAAATACTTAAGAAGAATCAAGACGCAGAAAAATGATCAAAGGTGGAGGCAGAAAATGGCTTTTAAATCAGACATTGATATTGCACAGGCGGCGACTCCAGCGGATATCCGCACGATTGCAGCAAAATTAGGGTTAACAGAAGACGATTTGGATTTATATGGTAAATACAAGGCAAAAATTGATTATAATCTGTTAAAAAACCATGATCAAGCAAAGGCTCGATTAATTCTGACCACGGCAATTAATCCGACTCCCGCCGGTGAAGGGAAAACAACAACGACCATTGGGGTTGCCGATAGTCTTTCAAGGCTTGGGAAAAACACCCTAGTGGCCCTTCGTGAACCCTCATTGGGGCCGGTATTTGGGATAAAAGGTGGGGCTGCTGGTGGTGGCTATGCCCAAGTCGTGCCAATGGAAGATATTAACCTTCATTTCACCGGGGACTTTCATGCCATTGGAGCGGCCAATAATTTGCTGGCCGCTATGCTTGACAATCATATTAAACAGGGAAATGACTTAAAAATAGATCCTAAAAAAATCACTTGGAGACGTTGTGTAGATATGAACGACCGGCAACTCAGAAACATCGTTAATGGGCTGGGAACAGCCGGAGATGGGGTTACTAGAGAAGATGGTTTTGATATTACCGTGGCTTCCGAAGTGATGGCAGCTTTTTGTTTAGCCAATGGTATTACTGACCTTAAAGAACGGTTGGGGCGAATTATTGTTGCTGATAGTGTTGATGGCATCCCAATTACGGCTGCAGATTTAAAGGCCCATGGAGCCATGGCTGCACTGCTTAAAGATGCCTTAAAACCGAATTTGGTTCAGACCCTAGAAGGAACACCAGCCTTTGTTCACGGTGGTCCCTTTGCCAATATCGCCCATGGTTGCAACTCGGTTATTGCCACTCGGATGGCCATGCACTTTGCTGACTATGTTGTAACAGAAGGTGGCTTCGGAGCAGATTTGGGGGCTGAAAAATTTCTAGATATTAAGTGCCGGATGGCAAATTTAAAACCTGATGCGGTAATTATTGTGGCTACGGTTAGGGCCCTTAAATATAATGGGGGTGTAGATAAAGCCAATTTAAATGTGGAAAATTTGGATGCTTTAAAGGCTGGCCTTCCTAATCTTTTAAAGCATGTTGAAAATATCACCCAGGTTTATAAATTACCGGCAGTGGTGGCTATTAATGAATTTCCTCTAGATAGTCAAGCCGAATTGCAGCTGGTCAAGAGTGAATGTGAAAAACTCGGTGTGAATGTTGCTATTTCCCAGGTCTGGGCAAAAGGTGGCAAGGGCGGTGAAAAATTAGCCCAAGAAGTTATTCGTTTAATTGATGAAAGTGCCGGAAATTTTGAGTATTGCTACCAACTGGATATGTCCATTAAAGAGAAAATCGAAGCCATTGCCATGAAGATCTACGGGGCTGACGGGGTTGATTTTACGGGACTTGCCCAAAAAGAGATGGACCGTTTAACAAAATTGGGCTTTGATAAGGTTCCAATTTGTATGGCCAAAACCCAGTATTCCTTAACCGATGATCCAACAAAATTAGGTCGTCCAAGTGGTTTTAGAATTACCGTAAGACAAATGAGTATTTCGGCCGGAGCCGGTTTTATTGTTGCCTTAACCGGTGAAATCATGAAGATGCCAGGGCTTCCAAAGCTTCCAGCCGCTGAAAAAATTGATGTCGATGAAAATGGTCTGATTAAAGGTCTTTTCTAGTAAGAATAGAATCGACAAATGCGAAGGCAAATGCCTTCGCATTTGTTGATCAGAGATGAGGTGTAGGAATGGAAACAAGCTTAATAAGAGAAAAAAAGTGTACCGATTTTATCCAAGCACTTTATAGCAAGGCTCCGGCACCAGGTGGAGGAGGGGCGGCAGCTTTAGTGGCTGCCGTTGGTGTAGCCTTAGCCGGGATGGTTGGAAATTTAACCGATGGTAAAAAAAAGTATATTAACTATCAAGACGATATTAAGCGGATTCTTAAGGAGAGTTATGACCTGCAAGAACGCTTGCTTTTTTTAATTGATGAAGATGCCAAAAATTTTCTACCTCTAGCAAAAGCCTATGGTCTCCCACATCAGACAAAAGAAGACCAGGCCCATAAAGAAAAAGTGTTAGAAGCAGCGACTAAAATAGCTAATCGCTCGCCACTAGACCTTATCGAAATAGCTTATCAAGCCGTCTTGCTCCATGAAGAGCTGGCGATAAAGGGGTCGGTCCTTGCCATTAGCGATGTGGCCGTCGGCCTTCAGTGTTTGCGTTCAGCCATAAAGAGTAGCTGGATCAATGTCGTTATTAATACTAGTGGAATTAAGGATCAAGCCTATGTGGCAGATATAAAAAATCGGATTAAACCAATGATGGATAAAGGAATTGAAATTTGTGATCGTGTTTATGCCAATATTGAAAAAGACCTATATAAATTTTAAGTTAAGAGGAGAAGTGTAAGTATGGCAGCAAAATTATTAAGTGGAAAAAAAGTTAGTGAGTCCATGCTGGCTGAAGTGTTAAAAGAGGCCAATGCATTAAAAGCTAAAAACATCCAGGTGAAAATGGCCATCATGCGGGTGGGTGAGGATCCTGGTTCCATTTCTTATGAAAAAAGCATTATTAGGCGAATGGCTGAATCGAATATTGATGTTGAATCAGTAAAATTCCCTAAGGATGTGACAC
>CAZJGM010000033.1:0-18703 GCA_964545675.1 uncultured Lachnospiraceae bacterium
CCGACCTACTGATTACGAATCAGTTGCGCTACCATCTGTGCCACGCCAGCTAAAAAACTTTCTGCATTATCATAACATAGAAAGACTAAGTTCATCAATAGATTTTTATAAGTTTACCATAAAAACGTTGCCAATAGCATTAAAAACTGAAGGTCTTTTAAAAGGATAAAGATATAAGGACTAAATTAGCAAAGACCTAGTCAGGAAGGTAAGATTTTCTCCTTGTGAAGGACCAGTGCTCATGATAAAATAATGGTGTACGTATTTCAGAGTAGACAAGGTGCGTAAAGTGTTAAAGGATGGGAAGTTGCCTTTAAACGAAATTGTTACCATGCGATACCTTGTCGCTTCCGCTGTTACAATGCAGATTGTAGGCTGCGGAAGCATTACTTTCAAGGGAGGTAAAAATGAAAAGTAATGCTTTTGTCGGTAGTACTACAAGGACGCGAGTGATCGTTAATTGTGGTCTATTTATTGCCCTCAGTGTCGTGCTGAAGATTCTATTTGAGGTGTATATACCCCTCGGCGGTTTTCCAACATTAAGACTAAACCTAACATCGATTCCGATTATGCTCAGTGGAATTGCCTTAGGTCCAGTAGCAGGCTTAGCGGTGGGATCCATCTCCGACATCTTGTGTTTTATTATTCGACCGTCTGGACCGTATTTTATTGGATTTACAATATCCAGTGCCTTAACAGGTTTTATACCAGGTCTACTTTTTTTAGTATTAAAAAAGAAAGATGTCAAATTTTTAGAATGGTTTAACCTTGGCTTTATCTTATTGGCCTTAGGCATCCTCTTGCTTTCAGGTGCCTTTACTTTTAGTAATGGTAGTTTGATGTATGGCGGCCAACCGCTCAATATTATTTTTGTCCTTTTGCTGGCCTTACTGATGCTTGGATTTGCAGTTTTTCCAGTAGTTGTCGTCAAAAAAATGAATTTAGCCAGCCATTACCGCAGTGATCATATTCTCTTTGTCGTCTCGGTCACTCAATTGGTCACATCGATTGTATTGCACACGATTTTTTTAAGTGTTCTCTATGGCCAGGCGGTTTCGGTTCTTATGCCCGCCCGAATTATCACTAATTTTTTTCTAATACCTGTCTATACGATTGCTTTAGTAGGATTATTAAGAATTCTGCCTCAATTTATAAAATAAGACTTATCCTCAGGTTTATCCCTGAGGATAAGCTTTTTGTCTTGGCAATGAATAATTAATTAAGATCGTGGTACATATAATAAGGAATGCAAAATGAGATAAATACTAGAGAGGAAAGGCGATCTGTTGATAAGTTTAAAAGTAGAATTGCTCAATTTTAAACCAAATTAGGGAGAAAGTAGAACAATTTAAAACTTTGTAAACAATAAAGCATAAATATAAGGATAAAATAAATAAAATAGTTTATATAGAAAATTATAATGAAGGAATTCCAATCGACATGATCATTATAAAGGTTTATAATGGATGAAAGAGTATAATAAATGAACAATTCAAACTAAGGAGTTATTAATGAAGATTATTGCGATTCAAGATGCAGTTGGTATGTTGTTGGCCCATGATATGACCCAAATTATTCCTGGGGAATATAAGGGTCCTCGCTTTAAAAAGGGACATCGGGTCAGTGAAGAGGATATTCCTCATTTATTAAAGATGGGAAAAGAACATATTGGGATTATCGAATATGGCAAAAACGATATTCATGAAAACGATGCGGCCCTGCGAATGGCAAAGGCCATGGTCGGTAAAGGCATTAGACTGACCGACCCCTCAGAAGGTAAGGTTAGCATGATCACCGAGTACGGTGGCTTATTAAAAATAAATAAGGACGTTTTGGAAGAACTTAATAGTATTAGTGATTTAATGGCAGCAACCATTCATGGCAACCGCTTAGTTGACGAGGATATGCTAATCGGTGGAACCCGTATTATTCCTTTAATTACTGATGTCAGCAATGTTGAAAAAATGGAAGCAATTTGCAAAAAGAAAGGTCCAGTTATTTATGTCATGCCTCTTGAGAAGTTCAAAGTGGGCATGGTGACAACAGGGAGTGAAGTTTATCACAAGCGAATTGTCGATAAATTTGGTCCGGTGATCCGTGAAAAATTTGCCGAACTTGACAGTGAGGTTGTTGAGCAGATCTATGCCAATGATTATGCCGATATGATTACCGAATCAATTTTTAAATTAATTGAAAATGGGGCTAATTTTATTGTCTGTACTGGCGGCATGTCGGTTGATCCCGATGATGTGACTCCAGTGGGGATTCGCAACACCGGTGCTAAGATTATTACCTATGGTGCCCCGACCCTTCCAGGGGCTATGTTTATGCTCGGTTATTTAGGCGAGATTCCCATTGTTGGTTTGCCCGGCTGTGTTATGTATGCCAAGCGGACGATTTTTGATTTAGTTGTTCCTAGGCTGCTAGCCAAAGACCCGGTGACTAAAAAAGATATTATTAAATTAGGCCATGGTGGCATGTGTATGGATTGTGATGTGTGTATTTTCCCCAATTGTGGATTTGGGCGATAAAAAAATAAGGAGATTGTGATGGATCTGGATAAATTACTGGCAATTGGTGATAAGTGTATTCGTGAGGAACCCCCAGCCTGCTATGCAGCTTGTCCCATTCACGTGGATGTTATTGGTCTGGTAAAAGCGATCGAGAAAAAAGATTATCGGCAAGCCTATCGGGTGATGGAAAAAAGGATGCCCTTTGCATCCTTAGTTGGAAAAATTTGTGACCATCCCTGTCAGAAAGCTTGTGTTCGAAATGACAAAGATCAAGCGATCCAGATCTCTGAACTTGAAAAGGCGGCCGTTGAATATGGCTACGCCGAACCGAAAAAGAAGTTGCCGCCACGAACCAATAAAGGAACAGTGGCCGTGATTGGTGGTGGTGTCTCTGGCTTAGTAGTGGCGAGAGACCTTCAAAGTAAAGGTTATCAGATTATTATTTATGAAAAAAGCGAAAAATTGGGGGGGTATTTTTGGCAAGTTGATGACCTGACAAGCCAAGAAATTAATCGAGAAATGGCCCAATTTGACAAAAAAGGCTATCAGATTCATCTCAATAGAGATGTCGATGATGAAAAATTACAGGCAATTATCAAGGAAGCAGATGCCGTTTATTTAGCTACCGCTTCTTGGCAAGAAAATTTAGAGATTAATCCCCAGACCTTCCAAGTAGGCGAGAGCTCATTATTTGCTGGAGGTGCCTTAGTTCTCGATGAGGAATCCTTAATTAATGGGATATCAACTGGTCGGCGAGCGGCTGTTTCAATTGATCGCTACATTACAAAGGTATCCATGCTTGCCTCAAGAGAGCGAGAAGGGGTCTTTGAAACACCTCTTAAGTATCCGGTTGAACAAGTAATTCCGCCAATAGAAAAAACAGCTGCTATTTATAGCCAGGAAGAAGCTGAGCAAGAAGCGAATCGCTGCCTAAAATGTCAATGTGATGCTTGCATTAAAGCGTGTGTTCACATGCAACGCTATGATATGCCTCCCAATGCCTATACCCGTCAGATTAATCAAAATGAGCGGATTATCAAGGGGGCTCATTATGCCAATAAGATGATTAATTCCTGTGCTGAATGTGGCCTTTGTAAGGAAGTTTGTTTTTTAGATATCAGTATGAAAGATGTTATTGAAGAAACCAGGGAAAGTATGGTAGAACGAGGGAAAATGCCCGTTTCGGCCCATGATTTTGCCCTTAAAGATATGAAATTTAGCAATAGTGAGCGTTTTTCCTTGGTTCGAAAACAACCGACCAAAGAAGCCTCTAAAGATTTGTTTTACTATCCCTTAATCTGCTATGATTCTTATGTTAAAGGCTTATCCAAGGGGTCGGGCAAGACCGGTTATCTTTTTTATCCCGGTTGTCAGCTCTCAGCCTCCCACCATCAATATATCGAAGACATCTATCGCTACCTAGTCGGTAGTATTAAGAAAAAAGAGTCCGACAAAGATGTGGGGATTTATTTGGGCTGCTGTGGGGCCCCGGCCGATTGGGCTGGTGAAAAAGACCTAGCCAATGCTAACACCGAAAAAATTAAAGAGATTTGGAAAGCCATGGACCAGCCCGTTTTCATTTTGGCCTGTTCCAGTTGCATGGCCATTTTTGAAAAGTATTTACCGGAAATTGAAACGGTCTCTCTGTGGGAAATTTATGATACTTACGGTTTGCCCGATACGAAAGTCCGTCCCGGTCGTCCAGTTTTAAATATTCATGATGCCTGCGCAAGCAGATCACATAGTGAGATTCATCAGAGCATTCGTAATATTGCCAATACCCTAGGCTACAAAATCAAGGAATTAAACTATAGTAAAGAAGAGGCAAAATGTTGTGGTTATGGCGGCCTGGTTTATTATGCTAATCGCGACCAAGCCGATGATTTTGTCAGAGATCGAATTGAAGAGTCTGATGAGGATTTACTGGTTTATTGTGCCATGTGTAAGGATTTAATGGTTAGT
This sequence comes from uncultured Lachnospiraceae bacterium, assembly GCA_964545675.1. Taxonomy (GTDB): domain Bacteria; phylum Bacillota; class Clostridia; order Eubacteriales; family Eubacteriaceae; genus Acetobacterium. The sequence goes on from CAZJGM010000033.1 coordinate 4,476, forward strand.
GGCGGTAAACAAACCTACCATATTTTAGATTTAATCTATGGGGAAAATTTAGCAGAATTAGGCCTGCGAAAGAACCCGACCTTGTCTGAGCGTCATCAAAACCGGTCAAAGCTTAAGGGCCAATTACTTAAAAATATTTGGAAGGAGGATTTTATGGAGGATGATCGTCTGGATTATATAAAGATAAGTGAAGAAGTTGAAGAAAAGATGGAAGACCGTTATATCTTGGTGGCGGATGTTCAAAAAGTAATTTTAAACGCCTTGGAAACGGGAGAGTACTTTTATGATCCCGAAAGCCAAGAATATTTGTCACGCTTGAGAATGGATGAGGTTACTTTTTGGGTAAGATATAAAAAAGACGGGGCAGACATCGTTATTTTGAATACCTATAGTCATCGAATGGAAGTGGTGGAGGCTTAAGATGAATACTGATCAAAGTAAAAATAAAAACTGGTTGTGCGGAAAATGTCAAAAACCAATGATTCTTGAAAAAACGACGGTTAAGTATTTAGGAGGAACCTTTGAAGTTGATCTTTTAAAATGTCCAGACTGTAAGATGGTCCTGATTGATGAAGACCTGGCTCGGGGTAAAATGTTAGACGTTGAGCAAAACCTGGAGGACAAGTAATTGTCAAATCCTAATCTTTATGAAAATAATCGCCTAGCAGCAACAACGGGTGAGACCTTGAGACCTGGGGCGTATCATCTAACAGAGAAAATAATTAAAGAGTGTGCCTTTAAAAAAGGTGATCAGATTCTTGATCTTGGCTGTGGAAATGGGGCCAGTCTCCATTATTTAAAGGAAAATTATGGGATTGAAGGGATGGGTCTTGACCCATCCTCCCTTCTTTTGGACCAATGTCGAAAAAAAAATCCTAGTCTTAGCTGCATCCAAGGAAAAGGCGAGGCGATGCCCTTTGCAGATAAGGTCTTTGATGGGGTCTTGACGGAGTGTAGCCTCTCCTTAATGAAGCCAGTAAAAAAAGGCATTGAAGAGGTTTATCGGGTCCTTAAAAAAGGTGGGCTTTGGGGTATGAGTGATTTATATGCTAAAAACCCCAAAAATTTAAATCAATTAGAAGAAAAGGGATTTAATTCATGTATTAAAGACCTTCATAATTTAGAGGATTTAATTAAAAGTATAAAAAAAGCCGGCTTTAAAGTTCTTTTTCTAGAAGACCAGAGTCACTATTTAAAAAAGTTGATGGTTGAATTAGTTTTTCAATACGGGTCTATGCATCGCTTTTGGACTGAATGTTCAGAAGAAGAGTCGTGTGCTTGCAATTTAGAAAAACATTTAAAAGCCTGTCAGCCCGGCTATTTTGCCTTAGTTGCACAGAAATAAAAATAGAGGAGTTTGTAATGGATGAATTAGCACTTGACTTATTTCAATTATCAGCAAAAGGTTATTGTTGTAGCCAGATAATGTTAAAAATGGCATTGGCTCTCGAGGAAAAAGAAAACCCTGATTTAATTCGTGCCGCTGGTGGTCTTTGTAATGGGATTGGTAATAGTCAAAAAACCTGTGGGATAATCACTGGTGGCATTGGTATTTTTGGTTTATATGCCGGAAAAGGCGAAGACCAAGACTATTCAAAAGAAGGCTATAATGCCATGGTTAAAGACTATATGGAATGGTTTGAAGAGGAATTCGGGAGTAGCGACTGTATTGATTTAATCGGGGTGACAGAATTTCTAGATCCGGAACATGATAGCTCCTACCAGGTAAAATGCGGTGAATTAATTCAAAAAAGCTATCTGAAAGTCATGGAAATTCTTAGTGATTATGGTTATGAGCCGGGTGAACGAGAATCGTGAAGGAATCACTTACAAATTTAGATGGATGGATTGGTCAAAAAATTGGTCTTAAGGATTTTAACAAAGAGGATCTGGCGGCCTATCAGCTTAAGGCTCTAAAAGAAAGCTTAAGTCAGGCATCTTTAAAGAGTCCCTATTATCAAAAAAAATTAGGTGCTTTTCCACTGGAATCGCTAAAAACCCTTAAGGATATAGAAAAAATACCCTTAACCAACCAAGCCGATTTAAAAGAAGATGCCATGGGCTTTCTAGCCGTTAATCAAAAAAAAGTTAAGCGGATTGTCACCTTAAAGTCATCGGGAACGACAGGCCTTTCAAAAAGAGTTTTTTTCACTGACCAGGACCTGCAATTAACGATTGATTTTTTTAAAAACGGCATGTCACTCTTTACCCGCAAAGGCGATCGGGTCTTGATTTTAATGCCCGGAAAGAGACCGGCATCAATTGGTGACTTGCTTAAAAAGGCCCTTTCCCAAATGGGTGCAGAAGGGATAATTTACGGTGTCGTTGATGATCCGAAAAAGGTTTCAAAGATTATCCTTGATGAAAAAATCACGGGTATTGTCGGTATTCCCCAGCAAATTCTTTCTGTTTCCATGCAAGCAGACCAGATAAAAGCCAGTAAGACTTTAAGAAGTGTCCTCCTTAGCAGTGATTATGTCTCTCCTTCTCTTGTTTCAAAAATTGAAGACCATTGGGGGGTAAGAGTCTATGAGCATTATGGCAGTACCGAAATGGGCTATGGTGGTGGCGTTTTTTGCCATGCCAAAGCAGGTTATCATCTCAGAGAAGCTGATCTTTATTTTGAAATCGTCGATCCCCTTACGGGTAAAGCCGTCCCAGCTGGAAGCAGTGGGGAAGTGGTATTTACGACTTTAACCCGTGAAGCCATGCCTCTAATTCGCTATCGAACCGGTGATATTAGCTACTTTCTTGATCATGATTGCCCTTGCCAAAGCCAACTAAAAACGATGGCTCGCATTGCCTATCGGGCTGAAAATAAGGTGAGAATCGGCAAGAATTCGAGTCTTAGCTTATCGGTCTTAGAAGACCTTGTTTTTTTAGAGGCGGGGGTGGCCGACTTTAGAGCCGTGATCGAAAGTCAGCAAAAAGAGTTTGGCCACCAAGAGACCTCTGGTGATCTTTTGCAAATAAGCCTTGTTTTTAAAAGAAATCAATCGGAGACCCAAAAACAAGAAGCCATTACTTCTGTTAAAGAACGATTAGCAGAGGCGTTGAAGGCAAAGGATCAAAAAGAGCTGGGGTTTTTAATTTCTGTCAGCCAAGGAAGGCCGGGAAAGGTTGATTTAAAAGGAATGCAAAAGCGAAAAATTATAGACCGGAGAATGAGCAATGAATGAAAAGACCCAAAGTATTTGCCCGATTTGCTTAAAAACCTTATCGGCTAGGCGAATTGAAAAAGAAAATGGTATTTATTTGACAAAAACCTGCCCAGAACATGGCTATTTTGAAAGTTTGATCTGGAAGGTGAGTGAAGCAAAAGCCCTTGACTGGAAGGCCTGGTCCCTTAAAAAACCACTGGCTTTTAAAGAAGAGCCCTTAAAGGCGGATGAAAAAATTTGCCCCCATCGTTGTGGAAATTGCCAGGACCATCTTCAGGATGCTTGTTGTGTCCTCATTGAATTGACCGAAAATTGCAACCAGAATTGCCGCTATTGTTTTGCCCAATCGCAAGCCGGACGAGGAGCTGATTTAAGCCTTGACGAAATTGAGGGGATTTATGATTTCCTCCTTGACCAAACAGATCGTCGGCCCTATAATATCCAGCTCTCGGGTGGGGAGCCGACCATGCACAAGGATCTAAAGAGAATCATTGAAATGGGTAAAGAAAAAGGCTTTCCCTATATTCAGCTTAATACCAATGGCAAATGTTTAGCTGAGGACCCTAAGCTAGCCAAAGACTTAAAAGCGGCTGGTTTATCGTCGGTCTTTCTCCAATTTGATGGGCTAGATGATAAGATTTATGAAAAAATTCGTGGTCAGGCTTTATTTGACCTAAAAAATAAGGCCATAGAGAATTGCCGGCAGGCAAAGTTAGGGGTGGTTCTGGTGGTGACGGTCGTCCCAGCTGTTAATGACTCCCATCTGGGGCAAATCCTTGATTTTGCCTTGGCCCAAAATCCGATTGTCCGAGGCATTCACCTTCAACCGGTTAGCTATTTTGGACGATTTCCCAACGCTCCCGAGAACAGAGATCGCTTAACCATACCGCAATTATTAAAAGACCTAGAAAGCCAATCGCAGGGACGTTTATCCCTAGACGATTTTACCCCCCTTGAAACAGGCCACCCACGCTGTTCATTCCATGGTAATTTTCAAATCGATTGGCAAAAAAAGTTAAGGCCAATTAAAGGCCAGCAGAAATGCTCCTGTAAAAAGACAGCGATTGAAGAGGCTAGAGATTATATTGAAAAGAAATGGACCCTAAAAGATGAGATGCCGGCTAGCCAGGATGATCAGATAAAGCATTCCTTTGATAAAGTCTTGCAAAACATCAGTCAACAGAGTTTTAGTATTACGGCCATGGCCTTTCAAGACCAGTGGAATTTGGATTTGGAACGCTTGAAAAAATGCCGGGTCCATATTGCGACAAGGGACAAAAAATTAATCCCCTTTTGTTCCTATAATATTATATATCGTGATCAGGAAAGGAAAAAAAGATGAGAAAAGTTGTCCGAATTGGTAGAGAATGTTTAGAAAGAGGCGAAGATTTTGTCTTGGCAAAGGTAATGGAAACAGTTGGGTCAACTCCCAGGAAGCGAAATGCCTGGATGCTAATGGATAAAAACCAGACTTTTTACGGGACCATCGGTGGCGGGAGACTTGAAGCCGAAGTTGAAAAGATTTGCAAAGACGTTATTAAGACTAAAAAATCAGGAATTTATGATTTTTCGTTGACACCGGAAGAAAAACTGGGGATTGACATGCAATGTGGCGGTGATGCCCAGATTAGTGTTGAATATATCGACCATCAAAAAGTCAAAGATTTTGGCAAAGAAATGGAATTAGACAGTAAGGCCTATATCTTTGGCGGCGGTCATGTCGGTAAGGAAGTCCAAAGGGTCCTATCTTATCTTGGTTTTGCAAGCCATGTGCTGGATGATCGCAAGGAATTTGCTAACCGTGAGCGTTTCCCCGGGGCGACGACAGTGACGGTCCTAGCGGATTATTATTCTGCCTTTGAAGGCCTAGATATTGATGAGAATAGTTATATTATTATTGTCACCCGAGGCCATTCTTGGGATTATGAGGTCTTAAAAACGGCCTTAAAGTATAAGACACCTGCTTATCTGGGGATGATTGGCAGTAAGCGAAAAAATAAAACGATCTTTGATAAACTCCTTAAAGATGGCTTTAGCCAAGACGATCTAAAAAGAGTCCATGCCCCCATTGGCCTAGAAATTGGAGCAGAAACACCGGAAGAAATAGCCATTAGTATAGCCGCTGAGATTATTCAAGTAAAAGCAAACCATGACAAAATTTAATTATAGCTTAATTATTTTGGCAGCCGGTTATTCGTCACGAATGAAAAGATTAAAAGCACTCCTGCCCATCGGAGGGTCTTGTGCTTTAGAACGTTTAATCAAGGCTGGTCAATTGGCTGGCTGTTCGGAGATTTTAGTGGTTACTGGTTACCAGGCCCCCTCCCTTAGCCAGGTAATTTTATCAGGAGAGGCCCGAGAAATTTATAATCCCAATTTTGCCGACGGCATGTTTTCATCAATTCAATGTGGTCTTGCAGCAGTCGATGATACAAGTGAGGGGTTTTTTATTTTACCGGTTGATTATCCCTTGGTGCCAGGGCGATTATTAGAGGAATTGATGATCGCCCACCAAAAGAAAAGAGATTCCTTTATGGTTCCGACCTTTATGGGAAAAAAAGGCCATCCACCCTTATTTCCCATTGCCATGAAAGCCCAGATTCTTGACAGCCAAGAAGGCGGTGGCTTAAAAGGGGTGACCACCAAGCATGAAAAGCGGATGGTAAAAATACCGACACTTTTTGAAGGGGCTGTGATGGATATGGATCGGCCTGAGGATTACCAAGAAATAATCCAAATTTATCAAAAAAAACAAAAACCTTGCCGGCAGACCTGCCTTGACCTGCTTGCCCAAATGCAAACCCCCCAAGAGGTTATTAATCATTCCTTAGCGGTGGCTGATTTAGCTGCTAAAATTAGCCAAGCCTTAAATGCTGTTGGCTTTAGCTTTGATTCAGAATTATTATTAGCCGCTGGTCTTCTTCATGATATTGCTAGGACCGAGCCAAAACACTGGCTTGTCGGGGCCGATATTCTTCGTAAATACGGCTGGGACGATTTAGCAGCCCTAACCGAGAATCACATGTTTTATACCAGCCAGAAAGCCCTTGAGGATTTTTCTGAATTGGATATTCTTTGCTTGGCTGATAAATTATTTAAGGGGAGCCAGTGGGTTGATTTAGCAAAGCGAAAAGACAATCTACTTGAGCGTTTTACTGATGATCAGGCAATTAAAGCCATTAACCGCCGCTTTGAAAAAGCAGCTGACCTAAAGGCTTATATTGAAGGTAAGATTAAAAGCCCCCTTAAGGATTTAGTCGACCAAAAGCTAGTTTTAGATAGACCCCAGCAAGTAAAAAAATACATTTTAATTCGCCACGGCGAACTAGTCCAACACCGAGAGAAAATTTTTCTCGGACAGACCGATGTCGCCCTTAGTGAAAAGGGGATGGCAACGGCCAAGAATACCGGCAAAAGACTTAAAGAACAGGGGATTGTTCCTAAAAAAATCTATTGTAGCGATTTACAACGAACAAAAAAAACCGCCCAGCTGATTAAAGAGTCTTTTGATAAGGATCTTAGTTTAATCATGGTTCCAGCCTTTCGGGAAATGCACTTAGGTAAATGGGATGGCTGTTATATTGAGGATATTAAAAAAAAATACCCCCTTGCTTATGAGCAACGGGGCAAGGATCTTCTTGCCTATAAGGTTTCTGGTGGTGAAAACCTTTATGATTTAAACTACCGGGTGATTAAGGGCTTATTTAAGCTGATTGATTCAGATAAAGAGCTTCTTATCGTTAGCCACGCTGGGGTGATTGCTGTTTTAAAAAGCTTTATTGAAAATCGGCCCTTAGACCAAACCATTAAAGAAAAACCAGCCTATGGGGCGATTGTCGTCTTAGAAAATAGTGGCCCCTTAAGCTGGCCGGGGATATAGGCTTATAAGTCAGCGACAATATCGCCCATCTCGCTAATATCATAACCGGCAATGCCCTCAAACTCCATCCGGTATTGGTCAGACCGAAGAATGGTCAGGATGGCTTGAATGACCGGGCTGGCTAGGTCGGACTTTTTAATCACTAATTCATAGCGTTCTTTTTGCAAGGGAATAAAATCGATGTTTTTCATTTGAATGGCAACTTTTTCTTGCCCAACAGCCACATCGGCACCGCCTTGGCTGACAATGCTAGCAACGGCAAAGTGCGACTGACTTTCCCTCTGGTAGCCCCTGATTGTTTGAGAATTAATCCCAAGTAAGCGCAGGTGTTCATCTAAAAGGACTCGGGAACCGGCCCCTTTTTCGCGGTTGATCATGTTAATATCAGGCCGTGAAAAATCATCCCAAGAGTGGATGTTTTTGGGATTGCCCTTGGCCACATAAAGACCTTGCATCCGGGTAGTCAGGTGAACAATCAAAGCCGGAATGCCGGGTAGGAGCCGCCTGACAAAGGGAATATTATAGGTGTTGCTATCGCCATCCCAAAGGTGGGCAGTGGCAACTTGAATAGTCCCTTGATAAAGATTAATCAGGCTACTATAACTACTGGTGTAAGAGCGAAGAGTGCGAATGCCTTGGTCGTGTTCGACCTGACTTGATAAGACATCAAGCATTAAATCTTGCCCGCTAATAACAAAATCATTGGGAGATCTTGCGGTAAAGTCCATTAAATCCCGCTGAGCCCGTTGGACCAAGTCACCGGAAAGAGGAGGGGGCTGAATGCTTTTAGAGCGAGCGATATAATCTTCGACATCGGCCATGGTAAAACGAATTTTTCGTCCCACCTTATAGGAATTTAGTTCGCCGCGTTTGATCAGGGCATAAACGGTATTTTTGGCAATTTTTAAGAGATCGGCGACATCTTGAGCGTTTAGCGCAGTGGTGTTTTTCATTACAACCCCCATCTTTTTTATTAAGTATAGCACGATTCATTTTCAGATACAATTTTTAAATGGCGTAAAAATCAGGAGGTTTTCTAAAAAAACACTAGCTAGCAAATAGAAAAAGTTAACTTATTTACTGATGATAAATTCTGCCGTAGCCGATGAGAAAAAATCGGGAGTGACATTGACTTCAAGGACTTGCCAAGAAGTAGGGACTTCATAGGCAATAAAGCCTTGGAGCTTTTTACCCGGTGCGACCGCCTTGTCCAGTGCTTTATCGGCTCCAGCTTCAACGATTCCTTCATAACTGGTACTAACGGCATAAGTATCGACATAGGCATCAAAATTACCCATTGTACCAATGGTTACTTCCTCTGAACTATTATTTTCAAATAAGAATTCAAGGAGTAGGAAGACATTTCCGTCTTCTGGCTTGTTGTACTCACTACCACCTGATTCAGACATTGAAAGAAGAGTGATGGTAACATCATCCAGGGTGACAGAGTCGCCAAGGCCTAAATTAGCGGCATCTGGCGTTTCTGTAGTCTCTGTTGATGTTTCCTGATTGTCGACATCTGGCGTTGGGGGTGAACAAGCGATAAAGATTAAGAAGGTGAATGCCAACAGCAAAGCAACGAGTAAAAATTTTAACTTGTGATTTCGTTTCATTTTATTTCTCCTTTATAGTAGTATAATCATTATATCCAAAAGAAAAGCCTTAAAACGGGAAAATCTTAAATTAGTTGGTATTTATAAAAAATGAATAGAATTTTTTTAAAAGGCTATATTATAAATGAAAAAAGAAATGAAAGAGAGGGAGAAATGAGTAAAATTAAATGTGATGTTTGTTTCCATCATTGTCAATTAGGGGCCGACCAAGTTGGATTTTGTAAAGCAAGAGCAAATATCAATGATACGATTGTTCCCATTAATTATGGATTACTAACAGCTATGGCTTTAGATCCGATTGAGAAAAAACCACTGGCCGAATTTCATCCGGGCACTAAGATTTTATCAATCGGTAGTTTTGGTTGTAATCTTCGTTGTTCTTTTTGCCAAAATTACGAAATTTCAATGGCCGAACTTGATGAAAGCCAGTATCGAAAAATAAGCCCTGACGAAATTGCAAATCAGGCGTTGACCTTAAAGGATCAGGGAAATATTGGCCTAGCCTATACCTATAATGAGCCCTTGATCGCTTGGGAGTTTGTTAGAGATTGTGCCATTGAAGTTAAAAAAAGAAAGATGAAAAATGTCTTGGTTACTAATGGCTGTTTTAGTAAAAAAGTTATTCAAGCCATGGTCCCTTTAATTGATGGAGCCAATATTGACTTAAAAGCCTTTAGCCAAGAGTTTTATACAAAAATTAAAGGGGCTTTAGAAATGGTTAAAGAGTCGATTGTCTTAATGTCGGAATCCCTTCACGTTGAAGTGACGACCTTAATTATTCCTGGTGAAAATGATCAAGAAGAAGAGATGAAAGCCCTATCGACCTGGTTGGCAAGCGTTGATAAAAAAATTCCCTTGCATATCTCACGGTTTTTTCCCAGGTATCAGATGACCGATCGAAATGCCACTGAAGTCGAAAAAATGAAAAAATTAGCAGAAATTGCTGGAGATGCTTTAGAAAGTGTTTATCTGGGCAATTGTTAGAAAAATAAGTGGAAAATTAGGAAAAAGGTGATTCTTTGATATATAGGAGATTTATAAAAAGAGCATTGGATTTAATAATCGCTTTAGTCGGCTTTATTTGTATTAGCCCGATCTTTTTCTTGCTTGCCGTTTTGGTCCGAGTTAAAATTGGAAAGCCAGTCTTCTTTAAACAAGACCGACCTGGTCGTCATGAAAAAATCTTTACTCTTTATAAATTTAGGACCATGTCCAATGAAAAAGATGAGAATGGAAGGCTCTTGCCGGATAGTGAAAGGCTTAATCAATTCGGAAAGATGCTTAGACGCTCAAGCCTCGATGAATTACCGGAGTTAGTTAATATTATAAAAGGGGAGATGTCAATTATTGGGCCAAGGCCACTTCTTATCCGCTATCTTCCTTATTATACAGAAGAAGAAAGAAGCCGCCACTCGATTCGCCCGGGTTTAACCGGTCTAGCCCAGGTTAATGGCCGAAATTTACTCAAGTGGGATAGCCGCCTAGGGCTTGATGTTGAGTATGTGAAGACAGTCTCTTTTAAACTGGATTTAAAAATTTTTATAAAAACAATTTTAAAGGTGGTCAAAAAAGAGGATATTATCGTTACTGATCAAAGTTCTCACCTAGATTTAGACCTTGAAAGGAGTCAGAATGCAGATAAAAAATCTGGAATATAATGAATATTTACTTTATCGATCAAAGATCAGAAACTTACTTATTGATTCCTACCTCCATGGTTTTAATATTTCTTATGATCAGGCTACTGACTTAATTGACAAAAAACTAAAAGCTTTAGATACCTATATAAAAACCAATGCCTTTGTGATCGGGGCACTTAGAGATGAAAATTTGCTTGGCTTTATTTGGATCTATCAGCATAATTATGGTGGTGAAGAATGCTTTCATTTTAACGAAATTGTTGTTGGTTCAGACTATCGGGGGTTGGGTATTGGTGAAAAACTGACAAAAAAATCCTTGCAAATGGTAAAAGAGACCGGTATTAAGATCATTGACTTAATGGTTGCCGAAGATAATGTCGCATCAAGAAGGATATCAGAAAAACAAGGATTTAAGACCAGTAAACGTTACATGGTCAAAAGATTAAAAAACTAATCAGAAAAAGTTTGGTTTTACCATAAAAAAAGAGCCCTAGGGCTCTTTTTAAATTTCTATTGGTGCTCCCTCAGGGACTCGAACCCTGGGCACCCTGATTAAGAGTCAGGTGCTCTAGCCAACTGAGCTAAGGGAGCAGTGGTGGTGCCGAAGGCGGGAATCGAACCCGCACGTGATTGCTCACAACGGATTTTGAGTCCGTCACGTCTACCAATTCCATCACTTCGGCTAAGTGCCACTATTCAATCATTTGCACCCTTTCTTAGGGGCAAATGATTTTTTAAGCACTGTTATATACTAGCATAAGTTAGTTGAAAGATCAATTCTTTTCATAAAAAGATTTAGCAATCATCCCTATAATGAGCCAATATTTTTTGGCAGATTACTAGTGGATTGTCCTTATCGGTATTAATGGTTAAATCAGCAATTTGATAATAGCTTTCTCGCTGCGTTAGCAGCCTTTCGATTTGTTTTTTAGGATCAGCATGTAAAAGTAAGGGCCGGCTCTTGTCGTTTTTGGTACGCTTATAAATAATTTCCGAGGAAGCGGTCAGACAAACCAAGTAGCTATGGGTTTTTAGTAGGTGGCGATTTTCTTCTTTTAAAATAATGCCACCGCCAGTAGCAATAACTTGCTGGTTTTTTAATAAAATAGTTTTTAAGAGATCAGTTTCCAATTGGCGAAAGTATGGTTGGCCCTTGGTCGAAAAAATGTCAGAAATTTTTTGGCCGGTTTTTTTTTCGATAGCGGCATCAGTATCGATCAGTTGAAAATTTAGTTCTTTGGCCAATAAGCTAGCGATGGTCGATTTTCCAGTCCCCATAAAGCCAATTAAGGCAATTGATTGATTATTTTTCATGGTAGAGTCCTTTCTCTAAAAATTCCTTGCCAAGTTTTGGGTCCGGGAAAATTCCTGTCCAATGTTCAAAAGCTAGCAGGCCTTGATATAAAAGCATATCCAGACCATTTTGGCTAAGAGCTCCTTTTTCCTTGGCTTCTTTTAAAAAACGACTTTGACACGGATTGTAAATCATATCATAGGCCAGAATACCCGGTCTGAAAAATTTTGCATCCAGGGGGCTTTGGTCAATATAGTCACCCATACCAAGGCTAGTCCCGTTGACAATGATATCGACTGTTTGACAAGCATCCTTTAAAGCAGATGAATCAAGTGGAATCGCTTGGGCTTTTTTAGGCCAGCTTTGATTGATTTGAAGGCACAGTTTTTCGGCTTTTTCAAAGGTTCGATTGGCAAGGATAATTTTTTTAACCCCCCAATTGGCAAGGGCCATGGAAACCGCTTTGACCGCACCGCCAGACCCTAGGATAAGAATGTTTAAGGCTTCTTTGGGCTTTTTAAAGGAAAGGGAGTTAAGCGATTGGATAAAGCCGTAACCATCGGTATTGTAGCCAATCATTTGTTTGTTTTTATAGACAACGGTATTGACCGCACCAATTTTTGCAGCCATTGGGTCAATCTGATCTAACAATGGCATAATTTTTTCTTTATGGGGTTTGGTGATATTAAAACCGCCAAAATTTAAGAGCCTGAAACCCGCGACTAATTTTTCTAAATCGCTTGAAGCAACTGCAATGGGAAGATAAAGACCGTCAATTTTATAGGAGGTAAATAAATTATTATGGAGGGTGGGAGATAAACTTTGGGCAATTGGATCGCCAATTACCGCATATAATTTAGTCGATACCGTAATAGTCACAATTTGTCCTTCTTTCTGTTTTTTAATAATAGTATAGCAGTAAAAAGGGTTAATTATCTAAATAATTTTAATTTTATCGATTAGAAAGAGCGAATAGTTCTTTATTTGGCAAATAGCCTGTGATATACTTTCAAAAATAAACAGAATGTGGAGGAAAATTTTTGGAAAAACAAAAAATTATTCAGGTGGAGGACCGGGTGCCAATTAAGATGCTAATTCCCCTTAGTTTGCAACACATGTTTGCAATGTTTGGGGCATCTGTTTTGGTTCCCTTTCTTTTTGGCATTAACCCGGCCATTGTTTTATTTATGAATGGGATGGGGACCCTATTATTTATTTTGATTACCAAGGGTAAGGCACCTGCTTATTTAGGGTCAAGCTTTGCATTTCTGGCTCCGGCAGGCGTTGTCATTGCTTCTTGGGGCTATTCTTATGCCTTGGGGGGCTTTGTAATTGTTGGTTTATGCGGTTGTATTTTAGCTGGTATTATCTATAAATTTGGAACCGCTTGGATTGACGTTGTCCTGCCGCCAGCGGCCATGGGACCGGTAGTTGCCTTAATCGGTCTTGAATTAGCAGGAACAGCGGCATCTACGGCAGGGATTCTCAGTGAGACATCTTATAATCTTGATGCGGCCACTGGCCTTTACCAGCAAGTGATCACGACGATTGATTCAAAGAATGTGATTGTCTTTCTAGTCACCTTAGGTTTTGCGGTTTTTGGGTCGGTATTGTTTAAGAAGTTTTTATCGGTTATTCCAATTTTAATCGCCATTGTCGCTGGCTATGCCAGTGCATTGATGACCGGTTTAATTGGGGCTAGGACCTTTGAATCAGTAGCGGCGGCACCTTGGTTATCGCTTCCTAATTTTCAACTGCCACAATTTAATCTCAGTGCCATTTTAATCATCTTGCCAGTTTTACTGGTGATCGTTTCCGAACACATTGGCCATCAGATTGTTACTAGCAAAGTAATCGGTCGGGATTTAATTAAGGATCCTGGTCTCCATCGGTCTCTATTTGCCGATAATCTATCGACCATGATTTCTGGTTTAATTGGATCGGTCCCTACGACCACCTATGGGGAAAACATTGGGGTCATGGCTGTAACCAAGGTTTATAGCGTTCGAGTGATTGCTGGGGCGGCCATTATTTCGATTGTTTCTTCCTTTGTTGGAAAATTATCAATGCTTATAAGCACCATTCCTGGAGCTGTGATCGGTGGTATTTCATTTTTACTTTACGGCATGATCGGAGCTTCAGGCATTCGAATCTTAGTTGATGCCAAGGTTGATTATGGGAAATCGCGAAATTTGGCCTTGACATCGGTGGTTTTTGTGGTTGGCTTATCGGGCATTGCCCTAAAAATTGGTGCAGTCGAACTAAGGGGGATGGTTTTAGCGACGGTTGTAGGAATGATCTTAAGCCTTAGCTTTTATTTCTTGGATCGGCTTAAACTAACTAATGATCGAGAAGATGACAACCCCTTAGATGAAATGAAATAAAGTTTTCTTTAAAATAATTAAGATAAGCTAAAGAAGACCTAAAATCTTGGAGAAATTGTTTAAAATTTAAGCAATTTTTCTAAAAGAAAGATTATAATAAGAAAAAGACCCCTAATCGTCAAATAGAGAGTGATCAAAAATAAAGCAACTGATTAATATTTGAACGATATTTATGACAAAGATGATTAAAAAATGAACACCAATAAATGAGAAGGCTTTAATAAGGGCTAATTTATCTTGGCATGAAACTTGCATT
>CAZJGM010000034.1:0-18493 GCA_964545675.1 uncultured Lachnospiraceae bacterium
TTAAGGCAATTGAGGGTAAGTATAAATAATAGTGTTAATAAAAAGTTAGTAAAAGGAGGAATAAGATGGTTGAAGAAATATTTGAATTAGTAAAAGGTGATCAAAAGGCTGTTGAAAAAGTGATATTTGATGACAATCTTCATTATCTACAGATGATTTTTAATCAGAACGAGGGACTTCCAGAGCATTATTCCAATTCCAATGTCTATATGACCGTTCTTCGCGGGACGCTTTCGATTGGTCTGGATGATCAGGATATCCATGAGTACCAAGCCCAGACACTACTTAAAATACCCTTTAAAACGAAGATGAACGTGAAAAACTTACACCAAGAGACCTTGGAATTAATTGTTGTTAAAGCCCCAGCCCCGGTCAGTTAAAAGGCAAGGGGATTAAAGAAGTTATGGTAAAGTAAAAAAATAAAAGGAGAAAAAAATGCGAAAACCAATAAAAAATAATGTATCTTGGGTGGGTAAGGTTGATTGGGATCTTAAAAATTTCCACGGCCACGAATATTCGACCCATAAGGGATCAACCTATAATGCCTACTTGATCGAGGAAGAAAAAACGGTTTTGATCGATACGGTATGGCTGCCCTTTGCCGAAGAATTTGTCGAAAATTTGGCTAGCGAAATCGATCTAAAGAAAATTGATTATATTATCGCCAACCATGGTGAAGTTGATCATAGTGGGGCCCTACCAGCCTTGATGAAACATATACCCGATACGCCCATTTATTGTACGGCCAATGCGGTTAAATCCCTAAAAGGCCAGTACCACCAGGATTGGAATTTTAAGGTGGTTAAAACCGGCGATAAACTTCCGATTGGTAATGGCAAGGAACTTATTTTTGTTGAAATGGCCATGCTTCATTGGCCAGACAGTATGGCCACCTACTTGACGGGCGATAATATTCTCTTTAGTAATGATGCCTTTGGCCAACATTACGCCACCGACCGTCTTTATAATGACTTAGTCGACCAGTGTGATTTAGCGGGTGAGGCCATTAAATATTATGCCAATATCCTCACCCCCTTTAGTGGAATTCTAAGGAAGAAACTCGATGAAATCATTGCCTTTAATTTAGACATTGAGATCATTGCCACTAGCCATGGGGTGATTTGGCGGGATAATCCCCTGCAAATTGTCGAAAAATACGCCAAATGGGCGGATGACTATCAGGAAAACCAGATTACGGTGGTCTATGAAACCATGTGGAATGGGACCAAGATGCTAGCTGAAAAAATTGCCCAAGGCATTCGTTTAGCCGATAAGGATGTGGTCGTCAAAGTCTTTAATCTGCCTTTGAGTGATTCCAATGATATTATCACCGAGATTTTTAAATCAAAGGCCCTAATCATCGGGTCACCAACCATTGGCAATAGCATTCTGCCCTCAATTATGGGCTTTATCCATGGAGTTAAGGGAATGAAGTTTAAAAAGAAAAAAGCGGCCAGTTTTGGTTGCTATGGCTGGAGTGGCGAATCGGTTAAGGTTCTCAATGGATTGATGGAAGATGCCGGCTTTGAGATAATGGACCAAGGCCTTAGAAATCAATGGAATCCTGATGCCGATGCCCAAGACCAGGCCATCGAATATGGTAAAAAAATAGCCCAAGAGGCCTAGTAAAAAAAGCAGAAAAATAAGTCCTTAAGGCTAGATTTTAGCACAAGATGACAAGGTAAAAAAGGAGAAAGAAAGTAGAATAGCTCTTTTGCTTTCTTTCTTTTTATTGGAAAATTTATTGACGGATAAGCGGTCAATGAAATATAATAAAAGGAATAGTAAAAATTATTTAATAAAAAGCAAAGAGAAAGCGATCAGTTGTTTTAATACCTAAAAACAAAGGTCTAAGGAGGGAAGAATGGACAAAAATTTTCATGCAAAAATTATAGACGATTCTCCGATTGGCTTTGCCTACCACCAGGTTATCTATGATCAAAATGATAAACCGATTGATTATAATTTTATTGATGTCAATAAGGCCTTTGAAAAGCAGTCAGGAATGACCAAAGAGACGGTTCTTGGCAAAAAAGCAACAGCCATTTTCACCGGTCATGCAAAAAGACTTGGAAAGTGGATCGCTTTATATGGCCGAATCGGCTTAAGCGGCCAAGCCGAAGAATTTGAAGAGTTTTCACCGGAACTAGGCCGCTGGTTTAAGGTTCATCTTTCGTCGCCGCAAAAAGGCTATGTCGTTTCTCAGATTATCAATGTGTCTGAGCAAATGGATAAATTAACCGAACTTGAACAATTAAAAAATAAACTAGAGGAAAGTGAAAAAAGATACCAGATGGTTTCCGAGTACTCCTTTGATTGGGAGGCTTGGGAAGGGGCAGATGGGAAAATGCTCTATGTCTCGCCCGCCTGCGAAGATATTTGTGGCTACCCCAGAGAAATCTTTTATCAGCAGAAAAATTTCCTCCACCATATTATCATTGAAGAAGATAAGACGATCTGGAAAAACCACCAACATTATGGGATCCACCCAAGTGGGGTCAACCGTGAGACCTTTCGGATTCGCCACAAAGACGGCCATCTTGTCTGGATCCAACATTCTTGTCGCAGCGTTTATGGACCAGAGGGCGACCACTTGGGTTTTCGGTCTAATAACCGCGATATTACCGAAATGAAAGAAGCCCAAGATAAAATTCTTGAGGAACAAGCCCAATTTCAAAAGATCATTGAGAATTTCCCCTTTTGCCTAACCATTATCAGCCTAGATGGAACGGTTCTCTATGTTAACGAAAGTGCCTTGCAGCTCTTTGGCATGCCTAAAGATGTGATCGGAACCAAGAGTACTTTTTTAGCTTGGCAAGACCCGGCCCAGCGAAAATTCTGGTTAGAAGAATTAAGGGAAAAAGGGATGGTCAAGGATTTTGAAATGCGAGTTAAATCGGCCAGTGGCAAGTGTTTTTGGACCATGGCCAGTGGCATTATCATTAATTATAAGGGGCAAAGGGCTGTCTTATCGACCCAACATGATATTACCGAGCGTAAGGTGATGGAAGAAGCCCTTAAAGAAAGCGAGCAAAAATATAAGAATCTCTTTGAAAATGCCGTCGAAACCATCCTCGTCTTTCAAGGCCAAGAAATCATGATCGCCAATCCGGCGGCGACCGAGCTTTCTGGTTATTCGCAAGAGGAATTAAGACGTGTTCCCTTTAATAGCTTGTTTCATCCCGATGATTTAGAAAAAGTCTACCAGATTCATAAACGGCGTTTAGGTGATCCTTGCCACCAAGAAAGGTATCAAGTTCGGATCATTCGAAAAAATGGCCAGATCCGGTGGGTGGAATCCGATGGAATTAAAATTGACTGGGAGGGCAGAGATGCCATCCTTAATTTTGTTGTCGATATTACTGACCGAAAATTAACTGAAGATGCCCTAAAACGAAGTGAAGAAAAGTACCGCTTCTTAACCGAGTTTGCCTCGGATGTGATCTGGATTCTTAATTTAGATAAAGACCAATACACTTACATTAGTCCAGCCATTATGCAGCTAAGAGGCTTGAGTGTTGAACAAGCCTTAAAAGAGAAACCAAAAGATTCCTTAACAGCAGAATCCTTTGCGATGATTACAAAAGTTCTGCTTGAAAAAACGATTGAATTTAAAGAAAACCCCCAAAAGAGGACCTATTATATTTATGAGCTCCAGCAACCCCACCAAGATGGGTCGCTTATTTGGGTAGAGGTATCGGCCAAGTTTCGCTATAATGCCAATGGTGAAATTGAAATCATTGGGGTGAGTCGAAACATTGAAGAACGCAAAAAAGCCGAGCAAGATATTTTATTCTTAAGCTACCGTGACCAATTAACCAAGCTTTATAATCGGCGGTATTATGAAGAAACGGTTGAAAAAATGAATGGCCAGCTACCGCTGACCTTAGTGATGGCTGATGTCAATGGTCTGAAGATGACTAACGATGCCTTTGGCCACCTAGTTGGCGATAAGCTCTTAAAAGGCTTTGCTGAGATCTTAAAAGAAACATCCAGAAGGGATGATTTTGTGGCTAGAATTGGCGGTGATGAATTTGTTGTCTTGCTTCCTAATACCAGTAGCCAGGCAGCAAAAGAAATTGTTAAGCGGATTCAGTTAAAGGTTAAAGAGACGAAAATTGAGAATATACTAATGTCGGTATCCCTAGGTTATGCGACTAAAACGGAGGCTTGTGAAAGTATTGAAAAGATTTTTTCGGAAGCTGAAGATATGATGTATCGCAAAAAACTCCTTGAGGGACGAAGCATGAAAAACAAGATGATCCAAATGATTGTTAAATCTTTGCATGAGAAGTCAAGTTTTGAAAAAGAACATTGTGAGCGGGTCGCCTTGCTTTGCAGGGGTATTGGCCAAGCCATAGGCTTCTCGGCCGATGAGGTCGATGATTTGGGCCTATTAGGCTTAGTTCACGACATTGGGAAAATTGCCATTAGTAAAGATATTTTAAATAAGACTAGTGATCTAAATGATTTAGAGTGGTTAGAGATGCGCAAACATCCGGAAATCGGTTATCAAATTCTGCGATCGGTAAGTGAATTTGCCCATGTTTCCGATTATGTCTTATGCCACCATGAGCGATTAGATGGAAGCGGTTATCCAAGAAATATAAAAAATCAAGAGATCCCGATAGAATCGAAAATACTAGCTGTTGCAGAGGCTTATGATAGGATGACAAATAAGTGGTCGCACCGACCAGTAATGTCGGAAAAAGAGGCCTTAAAAGAGTTGAGACGGTGTTCGGGGACTCAATTTGACCCCGAGATTGTAAAGATTTTTATTAAAAACAAGCGGTTGATGGATGAATGTGATTTAAATAGTCAAGCATTTATCCAAAAGAAACAAGGAATCAAGTAAGAAATAAGTATTCAAGTAGAAAAAGAAAGGCCAGGGTTTTTGCATACCCTGGTCTTTAGTGTTAGAATAGGAGTGTTAATGGTATAAATTAATCAAAAATAAAATAAAGGAGAGAGTATGAAATTATTATTTTACGTATTAACGCGAATTGAAAAGCTTGATGCGCTGATGGCGGAATTGGGAACCCGTGATATCTGTGGAGCCACTGTCCTTGAAAGCACCGGTATGGCCCGTTATCTTAGCAATCGTTACGATGAAGATGAGATTCCCTTTTTAAGTTCCCTACGAACTTTTTTAAGCCCTGATTTAATGCGATCGAATGTCATTTTTATGGTTGTCTTAGAAGAACAAGTTGACGATGTGATTGAAGCGATCGAAAAAAGTGTTGCAAAATTAGATGAGGAAGATGCTGGCATTGTCTTTACAGTCCCGGTTGATTTTGTAAAGGGGGCGTGTCACCTTGCAAAGTAACATTATTTTTGAAGTTGCGCTGATGCTTTTTGCAGGAATCCTCTTCGGCAGATTGGCTAAGTTCTTCAGAATGCCCAATGTTACAGGTTATTTAGTTGCCGGACTTGTTTTTGGTCCATCCCTAGCAAATATCATTTCCCCTGAAATGGTAACAGGCTTTGGTGTCGTCTCCGATATGGCCCTTGGCTTTATCGCTTTTTCGATTGGTAGCCAGTTTGATTTAGTCTATTTTAAAAAAGTGGGGATTGCACCGATTGTTATCGCCCTCTTTGAAGCCCTGACAGCGGTTGTTCTGGTTACCTTAGTCTTGATTTTATTTGGCTTTGATGTGCAATTATCAATTATGCTAGGGGCGATTGCAGCAGCAACGG
Organism: uncultured Lachnospiraceae bacterium; assembly: GCA_964545675.1. GTDB lineage: Bacteria > Bacillota > Clostridia > Eubacteriales > Eubacteriaceae > Acetobacterium. The sequence goes on from CAZJGM010000034.1 coordinate 5,698, forward strand.
CTCCGGCTCAAACGATTATGGTTATTCAGCAATATAAATCAAGAGGGCCGCTGACCTCCTTACTGATGAGCGTGGTAGCCGTCGATGATGCCGTGGCTTTAATCGCTTTTGGCTTTGCCTCAACCATTGTTTCCATGATGGGGGCAGGAATCCCCGATAATCTTCTCCTTTCGGCTCTAATGCCTTTTTACGAAGTCTTCATCTCATTAGCTCTCGGTGGTCTAGCCGCCATGCTGATGAAACTTAGTTTACATTGGTTTAAAAAACAATCAAATCAACTTTGTCTTATTATTGCCTTTATCCTAATGACCTATTGGCTAGCCGATTTGATTCACGGCTCACCCCTGCTGGCTTGTATGGCCCTTGGTGGCGTGATGGTCAATATTTACAAAGAGCATATTAATCGTCTGACTAAAATAGCCGAAGAGTTTACCCCACCTATTTTTATAATTTTCTTTGTTATCTCAGGGGCTGGCTTTGAAGTATCGGCCTTAAAGCAACTAGGCTTAATTGGCGGCTTATACGTGGTCACCCGGGTTATTGGTAAAATTTTAGGGGCCTATATGGGTGGAAAATTAACCCACCAAGATGATGTCACCTGCAAGTATTTAGGACTCACTTTAATGCCCCAGGCTGGTGTTGCCTTAGGTTTAATTGTGGCCGCCGCAAAAGTTGTTCCCGCTTATGCCAGTGAGATTCAAGTGATTATTTTAAGTTCAACTTTTATTTACTCTTTTATTGGACCGATTGTGGCCAAATATGCCTTGGTAAAAGCTGGAGATATTAGCTTGCCAGAAAAAAAATAAATAAATAATTTTTTCAAAGCTAATATAAAGTTTCAATGCCTATTATGAAGTTGAACAAATAATAAGTTCTTTTTCTTTTCATTCCTAATATAAAAAAAGCACTGCCCCCGGGGTGGTGCTTTTTTTTGGATCTTTGATTGACAAGGCCAGTAAAATTATATAGACTTAAAAAAATTATACCCTTTGGTAAGAAAGCATGATATTATTGACATATGCTATCAATCTGATGAAGGCAGGAAAAAATGATAAAATTATTAATTCGGAAACTAGTAAAAAACTATCAAGATATTGATGATCCTAAGGTTAGAGAAGATTATGGGATTTTGGCGGGAACGATTGGCATTATTGTCAATGTTCTCTTATTTTTAGCCAAACTAGGGGTAGGCATTGTTATTAACAGTATCGCTGTTATTTCTGATGCCTTTAATAATTTAACCGATATGGCCGCCTCCTTAGTTCAAATAATTGGTTCAAAATTTAGTAATAAACCACCAGATAAAGAACATCCTTTAGGCCATGGTCGCTATGAATACATTGCCACCTTGGTCGTCGCCTTTATTATTTTTACAGTCGGCCTTGAATTACTTCAAAATTCCTATCAAAAAATTATTGATCCCGAGCCGGTATCGTTTAGTGTCCTTTCATTGCTTATTTTAATCGCTTCAATACTGATGAAGCTATGGATGTATGCTTATAATAATTACATAGCTAAGAAAATAAATTCCTCGATTAATCGGGCCACAGCGATTGATAGTTTTAATGATAGCATTGCCACGACATTGGTTATCCTACCGATGGTTCTTGGCCAGTACATCGACTTTCCCATCGATGGAATAATGGGAGTGATTATCTCATTCTTAATCCTTTACTCAGGCTTTAGTGTGGCTAGGGATGTGGTTAAGCTCCTTCTAGGAAAGGCACCGGAACAAGAATTAGTTGACAAAATTAATGAAATAGTCGCATCGGGAGACCATATACTGGGAATTCATGATTTAGTCGTTCACGATTATGGGCCCGGAAGAAAGGTGGCCTCGATCGATGCCGAGGTCCCCGATGACTTAAGTGTCGTCGAGATTCACTCGGCCATTGACGTTCTTGAAAAACGGATCTTGAAAGAACTGGGTGTGCGAATTGTTATCCACATGGATCCAATTTCGACCGACCAGGAAAAAATCGAAGAATTTGAAAAGGCGGTAAAGGGGTGTATTGACCAAGAGGAAAAGATAGAGATTGAAAATTTTCGAATTGCCCAAGTCAATGGCAAGGTCAATGTTATCTTTGACATTGAAGTCGATAAAGACACAGAGGAAGAGGATGATGTTATACAGATGCGGATCAAAGAAAGCATTGAACATAAACTTGACATCTACCGGGTGGATATTAAAAAGGTTGGCCGAGGCAAGCAAAAAGATAATTGACAAAAACAATAAAAAACCATACAATTTAGATGCGAGTCTCAAATGCAAATGATTTGCACCTAGAAAAGGATGGTAAAGAAATGAAAAAATATTTAAGGATCTTATTACTATTATCGTTAGCAGTTTTTTTATTAGTTGGGTGTGGTCAGACTAATCAAAAAGAAAATGGCCATAAGCCAGTGGTTGCCGTGACCATTGTTCCCCAAAAAACCTTCGTCGAAGCTGTTTGCGGGGATACGGTCGAGGTGGTCACCTTGGTCCCACCAGGCAATAGTCCGAGCAATTATGAGCCAACACCGATCGAAATAGAAGCTTTTAATCGGGCGGTGGTTTATTTTTCAATTGGTGTTCCGACTGAAGAGGCCAATATTCTTCCCAATGCGAGGTCAATCAATGTCCTTTCTCTTGACCAGGCAGTAGCAACGGTTTATCCCGATCGAAATTTTGATGGCCTTGGCCGCGATCCCCATATTTGGTTATCGCCTAAGCGGGTCCAGGTGATGGTAAAAACCATTGAAGAAGAAATGTCTAGGCTCTATCCTGACAATCAGGCTCTTTATCAGGCCAATGCCGAAAATTATAGGCAAGCATTAGATGATCTTGACCAAGAAATTAAAAGGGCCCTAGAGGGGGTTGAAAATAAAACCTTTATTGCTTATCATCCAGCCTTTGGCTATTTAGCCGATGACTATGGACTAGAGATGATCGCCCTAGAAGAAGAGGGCAAAGAAGCCAGGCCCCAGCAACTGCAAAAGATTATTGACCTAGCCAAGGAAAAAGGGATTAAAGTGATTTTCTACCAAGAAGAGATTGACAGTAGCCAGTCCCAAGCCTTTGCCGAAGAAATTGGTGGAAAAACCATTCAATTAGCACCACTGGCCCCCGACTATATTAATAATCTGAAGAAAATGGCTAATACCATGGCTGAGGTAATGGAATAATGACCGTCGTATATATGAACAACTTAACTGTAAAGTATGGACAAACACCGGCAATTAAAGGTGTTTGTCTTAACGTTGAGGAGGGGGATTACCTAGGGGTCATTGGCCCTAATGGCAGTGGTAAAACGACCTTTCTTAAAACGATTCTCGGTCTAATTGAAGCCGATTCTGGAGTGATTGAAATATTTGGCAAAAAACCATCAAAAAATCAAATGCCAGTGGCTTATGTCCCACAATTTGCCTCACTGGATAAAGCCTTTCCGATTACTATGTTAGAAGTGGTCTTAACAGGGGCCTTACCCAAAGGCTTAAAACCGTTTTTTCGCTATCAGGCAAAGGACCGGGAGTTAGCCATGACCTACCTAGAAAAGGTCGGCATTGACCATTTGGCCAACCGTCAAATTGCCCAGCTTTCTGGTGGTGAATTTCAAAAAATGCTAATCGCTAGGGCCTTAGCCGTTAAGCCCAAGCTGCTCTTACTCGATGAGCCAACGGCCAGTGTCGATGCGACCTCGCGGGAACACATTTTTAACTTGCTGGGGGAATTAAACAAAGAGATGACGATTATTTTAGTCACCCACGATTTAATGGCCATTTCATCGCACGTTAAGCACCTCGCCTGTTTAAACACTCACTTGGTTTACCATGGCGAACCGGAATTAAATGAAGAAATCGTTAACCATCTTTATGGGTGCCCGATTGATCTTTTAGCGCACGGAGTTCCCCACCGGGTCCTCAAGGAACATGGGAGGACAGACTGATATGTGGAGTGCCTTATTTGACTATCAATTTTTACAAAATGCCTTTTTAGCCGGACTCTTATCAAGTATCGTCTGTGGCATTATTGGTGTAATTATCGTTGAAAAAAAACTGGTGATGATGACTGGGGGCATTGCCCACACTGCTTATGGTGGGGTCGGTCTTGGGTATTTATTGGGTTTTGAACCAATTATCGGAGCCTTTATTTTTGCCATTGGGGCAGCCCTAGGAATCGGTGCCATTAAACGGCAAACGACGTCCGGTTCAGACGTGGTGATTGGCTTATTTTGGTCCATGGGCATGGCTTTGGGAATTCTTTTTATTAGCCTGATGCCGACCTATCCGCCGGACTTAAGTTCCTATCTTTTTGGTAGTATCTTATCGGTATCCCATGCAGAGCTGCTTTTAATGGTGGTTTTGTCACTGGTTGTTATAGCGATTGTGGTTAGTTTTTTTAACCATTGGAAAGCCTATTTATTTGATGACGAATTTGCCGGTATTCTTGGTTTAAAAACCAAGCTTATCGAAAATATTTTATTGGTGCTAATCGCCATTACAATTGTGGCCTTAATTCGAGTCGTCGGTATTATTTTGGTCATTGCCCTCTTAACAGCCCCGGCAGCCATTGCGGCAATCTTTACCGACCGCCTTTGGAAGCGGATGGTCTACGCCATTTTGTTAGGGGCATTTTTTAGTCTGTCAGGGATTTGGGCCTCCTATGAGATGAATATTGCCTCAGGGGCGGCGATTGTGATTATTGCTGGATTGACTTATTTTTTAGTCTATTTTATTGAGAAAATGCGAAAAAAAGTTTTCTGGAAAGGAAGCAAGGAAAGTGAATGAAATGCTAAAAGACCTTAAAGATAAGGGCTTAAAGCAGACCAAGCACCGTTTAGCCATTTTAGAGATCCTTAAAAGCGATGATCAGCCGCTTTCAGCCGAAGAGGTTTTTAGGAAATTAGAAGAAAAAAAAATTCAGATTAACTTATCAACCGTTTATCGGAATTTAGATCTCTTGGCCGAAAAAGAAATGTTAAATAAACTGACCCTATCCGGCGATCTGCGAGCGGTCTTTGAATATAATCAAAAGATCCACCGCCACTACCTGATTTGCTTGGCCTGTAATAAAATAAAAGTCATTGAGCATTGCCCCTTACAAGGCTATGAAGAAGGCTTGAGCCAGGAAACGGCCTACCAAATTATCGGCCATAAACTCGATGTTTATGGCTATTGCCCAGAGTGCTTAAAAAAGATGACTTAAAGGGATGAATCGATATCAAAGGCCGAATTGATTTCTTTGTAAATCAATTGCATTTCCTCATCTAAATGAGTGATCGCTTCGGCGCAGGTTTTTAAACGGCCCCGAAGTTGATCGGGGATCTCATGGTTAGACTTGTATTTTAACTGATGTTCAAGGCTAGCCCAGAAATCCATAGCTATGGTCCGAATTTGGATTTCAACCGGAACAAACTCGGTCCGTTCGGCCAAAAAAACCGGAACTAAGACGATCAGGTGGAGGCTACGGTAGCCATTTTTCTTGGGAGTTTCAATATAATCACTGCGGCGGACCAAGGAGACATCATCTTGGCGAAGCAATAGATTGGCAATTCGATAAATATCGTTAAGGTAATTACAAATGACCCGAACCCCGGCAATATCGGTTAGATTTTTGCGGATGGAATCGGCACTGATTTCATAGTGGCGTTTTTGAAGTTTTTCAATAATACTTTTGGAGCTTTTGAGCCGGTATTCCATGTGATGAATGGGGTTATGGTCGTAACGCACCTTAAATTCGTCATCGAGGATTTCAAGCTTGGTCATGATTTCCTTGATGGCGGCTCGGTAAACTTGTTGTTGTTGAGTAAAGTCTTGCAGGGCTGCATAGATAAGCGGGTCGCTGCAAAACATAAGATCTGATGATGTGATTTCCATAGTAGCGTGTGCCTTTCTGTTAAACCTGTAATATAAAGCTTCTGGTCTATTGTAGAACAACAACCTTAAAAAAGCGATAAAAATTCACAAGCTCCAAAACATGGAATAATTGCCGGTAAAATGGTATAATTATAAGCAAGCAAAAATTAATGTGTAAAAAAATGCCGTAAAGAATAAGTGTAAGAAGGGAAATTAAATGGGAAAAACATTAACTGAAAAAATTATTAAAGAGCATTTGCTAGTCGGCGAGATGGTTAAGGGTCAAGAAATTGGGATTCGAATTGACCAGACCTTGACTCAAGATTCAACTGGGACCATGGCTTACTTGCAATTTGAGGCCATGGGTGTGGACCGGGTTAAAACAAAAAAATCTCTTGCCTATATTGATCATAATATGCTGCAAGAAGGACCGGAGAATATGGATGACCACCGTTTTATCCAGAGTATTGCTAAAAAACATGGGATTTATTATTCAAAGCCAGGCAATGGCATCTGCCATCAAGTCCATATTGAACGCTTTGGCATTCCTGGCCAAACCCTCCTTGGGTCTGATAGTCACACCCCGACTGGTGGGGGCATGGGTATGCTAGCCATTGGGGCCGGTGGCCTTGATGTGGCTGTGGCCATGGCCGGCGACCCCTATTACATTACCATGCCGGAAATTGTTGAGGTCCGCTTATCCGGTAAACTTCGGACTGGTGTATCTTCAAAGGATATTATCCTTGAGGTCTTACGCCAATGCACGGTTAAAGGTGGAGTCAATAAAGTCTTTGAATATACGGGCGATGGGCTTAAAAGCCTGACTGTCCCGGAGCGGGCGACCATTACCAATATGGGGGCCGAACTAGGAGCGACCACGTCTGTCTTTCCTTCTGACCAAATGACCAAGAAATTTTTAACGGCCCAAGGGCGAGCAGCTGATTTTTTAGCCCTAGCAGCCGATTCTGATGCCCTTTATGACCAACGGGTCGACGTTGATTTATCGACCCTCGAACCCCTAACCGCCTGTCCCCATAGTCCCGATAAGGTCGTTAAGGTTTCGGAAATTGAAGGGATGAAAGTCGATCAGGTGGCGATTGGATCTTGTACCAACTCGTCTTGGCTTGATTTAATGAAGGTCGCTAAAATTCTGCGGGGGAAAACGGTGGCGGAAAATTTATCGCTAGTGATCGCCCCAGGATCCAAGCAGGTCCTGACCATGCTAGCCGAAAATGGGGCCTTGGCTGATCTTTTAAATGCTGGTGCCCGAGTCCTCGAATGTGGCTGTGGCCCCTGTATTGGCATGGGCCAAGCCCCGTCGACCGATGCTGTATCCTTACGAACCTTTAATCGAAACTTTTTTGGCCGGTCTGGCACGTCTTCAGCTGATATTTATCTGCTTAGTCCGGAAACGGCCGCTGTTTCAGCCATTAGCGGGGTACTGACTAACCCCCTTGGCAAGGTGTCTTTAGGGGATATTCAAATGCCCCAAAGTTTTTTACTTAATGATACCATGATCGTTGACCCAGCCCCAGCCGGAAATGATGTTGAGGTTATCAAAGGACCCAATATCAAGCCCTTTCCAGCGACCAAACCGCTTGAAGAAAGAGTGTCGGGCAAGGCCTTGATCGTCGTTGAGGACAATATCACCACTGACCATATTATGCCCTCCAATGCCAAACTCCTGCCTTATCGGTCCAATATTCCCTATTTATCCAATTACTGCCTGGCTCCCTGTGATCCGGATTTTCCGAAACGGGCGATTGACAATAAGGGTGGCTTTATCGTCGCCGGTTCTAATTATGGCCAAGGATCAAGCCGTGAACACGCCGCTTTAGCCCCGGTTTACCTAGGGATTAAAGGGGTTCTTGCCAAATCCTTTGCCCGGATTCATAAAAATAATCTGATTAATAATGGGATTTTGCCCTTAGTTTTTGTTAATGAGGCCGATTATGAGACCATCGACCAAGGGGATGATCTCTTGCTTGAAAATGCCCTAGAAGCGGTTAAAACGGGGCGGGGGAAAATCATTAATAAAAGCAAGAATAAAGAGTATGCCCTTTGCCTGGAAGTATCTAAACGCCAAAAAGAAATGCTCCTAGCTGGTGGCTTGATTAATATGATTAAAGAAAAAAGATAATAAAAAAGCAATAAAAAAATAAGTGCCGAAGGTTAACCTTCGGCACTTTACAATTTATAAGCAGACGTTGATATAATTATCCGGGAGGGCATCAAAGAACATGATCCCTAGGCAATTTTTTCCAATATGAACGGTTAAGGCCGACCCGGCTTGGTCGGGAATGATAAAATTATCAATAGCCAGTTCTTTTTTAAAAAATTTAACCGCTCGTTCTTGAAGGTCTAAAGCGGTGCTTTGAATCAAGCCGATAATTTGATTTTGATTGGGCCTAATCCCCTCATCGACAATGGTAAAAAGCCGTTTTAAAGCCTTTTTTTCGCCTCTGATTTTTTCATAGACCAAAATCTCCCCGTCTTTAAAATAGAGAATCGGAACAATTTTTAGCATATCGCCAATCATGGCGGCATTGCGACTAATTCGTCCGCCCTGGGCCAGCCACTTGATATCACCAACCAGAAAGAAAATCTGGGCATGCTTAGCTAGAAAGGTCATGGTGTCGACAATTTCTTCATAGGAACGATTAAGTTGATCGAGTTTAAGACCTTGGTAAAGAATTAGGGCGGTGGCCGTAGTGGCCGACAGCGAATCGATGACGGTAATCTTTCGGTCGGGGTATTTTTCCCTAAAATCACGACTGAGTAGATTAGCGGTCTGAAAGGTCCCCGAAAGCTTGGATGAAAAAGCCAGATAAATAAGATCATGGCCATTTTTTAAATGCCGCTCAAAGCTGTCGATGATCGTCATCGGGGCGATCTGGGCTGTTTTGGGAAAAGATTGTTTATTGTTTTCGACAAAATCAATCACCATCTGGGGGTTAATATCAATGCCGTCGGAATAGGTCTTGTCATCTAAGGTGATGGGAATAGGCAGTATATCAAAGTCGTAGCGATCCAGAAGTTCGCATTTGCTATCACACATGGAATCTACAATAAATTTTATTGACATCTTATTCTCCTTTATTCGTTGGGAATAGTTTAGCACGAAATGAGGAAATTGACAATAATGCTTAATCAATTTATGGTTTAAGAAAGTGTAAAAAAGTGATAAACTAAGAGAGAAAAAGTGTAGAAAAGAAAGAGAGCCAGATAATGATCAACCAATTAGCAAAAGAATTTTCAATCCGACCGGAACAGTTAGAACAAACCATTAAACTGATCGATGAAGGCAATACCATCCCCTTTATTGCCCGTTACCGAAAAGAAGTAACCGGCAACCTTAGCGATGAGGTCTTGCGAAAGCTTGATGTCCGCCTGACCTATTTACGAAAACTGGAAAAGCGAAAAGAGGAAATCAGTAAGACCATTGATGAACAGGGAAAATTAAGCCCTGAACTAAAGGCTTCAATTGAAAGAGCAAGCAGTCTTCAAGAAGTAGAAGACCTCTATCTTCCCTTTAAAAAGAAAAAAACGACCAGGGCATCAATTGCTAGAGACAAAGGCTTAGAGCCTTTGGCCCAGCTGATCTTTGACCAAGAAGCGACAGCTGAGGAAATTACCGCCGCGGCTTTAACCTATATCAATACTGACCTTGACATTGAGACAGTAGCCGATGCCCTGCAATTAGCCAGGGATATCATCGCCGAGTGGATTTCTGATAAGGCTAGCTACCGGGGAGCCATTCGCAAGATGACCTTAAAGAATGGAAAAATCCGTTCACGTTTAATAAAGGGCAAAGAAAGCCCGGAGCTAGAAATGTATTACGAGTACGAAGAAGCCATCAGTGGCATTAAAGACCACCGGATTTTAGCCTTAAACCGAGGTGAAAAGCGAAAGGTTCTAAATGTTAAGATTCTCCCACCAGTCGAATTGATTGACGACTATTTAAAAAGCCAAATCATCAAAAATCCCCAGGCCGATCAAGTTCAAATGGCCCTAGAAGATGCCTATACGCGCCTGATTGGTCCGGCCATCGAGCGGGAGATTCGCACCCTCCTAAAAGAACGGGCCGAAGAAGGGGCCATTCGGATGTTTGCCTTAAATCTTAAAAAACTCCTCTTGCAACCACCCTTTAAAGATAAAATTGTTATGGGCTTTGACCCAGCCTTTCGAACCGGCTGCAAGATTGCCGTTCTCGATGAGCTAGGCAAGGTCCTTGATACAGCGACTATTTATCCAATGTTTGGAAAAGGTCAAGGGCAAAAAGCCGAACGTGAATTGCTGGCATTAATTGAAAAACACCAGGTGGAGATTATCGCTATCGGCAATGGGACGGCATCTCGAGAATCGGAACAATTTGTTGCTCAAATGATTAAAAAAACCAGCCAGCCGGTCTCTTATATCGTCGTTAATGAGGCCGGAGCCTCGGTTTATTCGGCCTCGGAGTTGGGAACGGCCGAGTATCCGGATATCAATGTCTCCATTCGAGGGGCCATTTCCATTGGCGGCCGCCTGCAAGACCCGCTTTCGGAATTGGTCAAGATTGATCCTAAACATATCGGGGTCGGCCAATACCAACACGATGTCAATCAAAAAGAATTAGAAAAAATCCTCCAAGCGACGGTTGAGGATGTGGTTAATAATGTTGGGGTCAATGTCAACCGGGCCTCGCCCTCACTCCTTGCTTACGTGGCGGGCATTAATAAAAGTGTTTCGCAAAATATTATTGACTACCGCCAGCAAGAGGGACCCTTTAAAAACCGTAAAGACCTAAAAAAAGTTAAGGGTCTGGGGGCCAAGGCCTTTGAACAATGTGCCGGTTTTTTACGGATCGATGACGGCGATAATATTCTCGATAACACTGGGGTCCACCCGGAATCCTATGGGCCAGCTGAAAAACTATTAAAGATCTGTCAGATCGATAAGGAAGCCCTAGCAGATGGCCAACAGGAGTGGTTGACGACTTTCTCCTATTCCAATATGGCTGGAGAATTAGGAATAGGGATACCCACTCTTTATGATATTGTTAAGGAACTAAAAAAACCCGGCCGCGATCCTAGAGAATCAGCACCCAAACCACATTTACGGTCAGATGTTTTAGAGATGAAAGACCTGAGTGTTGGCATGGAATTAATCGGGACAGTCCGAAATGTTATTGATTTTGGAGCCTTTGTTGATATTGGGGTCCATCAGGATGGATTGGTCCATTTGTCACAAATTACCGATCGTTATATCAAGCACCCCTCGGAAGCGGTATCCTTAGGGGATATTGTTAGTGTTAAGGTGATTTCTCTTGATCTAGAGAGAAAACGGATCGGCTTATCGATGATTGTGTAAATAAAGATTGACAGATTCCTTTAATTTCTATAAAATAAAAGGCTTATTCTCATTTTTTGTGTTATAATAATTAGATAGATCAATGATGGGAGTGGTAAAATGTATAAAGTTGGCGATAAGATTGTCTATCCAATGCATGGTGCAGGCATCATTGAAGCAATCGAAGAACGCGAAATATTTGATGAAGTGTCTACCTTTTATATTATGCAAATTGTTTCAGAAGGCTTGCAGATTTTGATCCCAATCGATAAGGTGGACGATATAGGTGTACGCAGCATTGTCAGTGGCGATGTGATCGACGAGATGCTTGAATCAATGAAAACACCGATGGATGAGATGGAAAAAAATTGGAACCGGCGCTATCGGAATCATCTTGAACACTTAAAAACCGGTGATATCTTTGAAGTTGCTAAAGTTGTTAAAAACTTAATTTTGTTGGATCGCAAAAAGGGTTTATCAACGGGTGAAAAAAAGATGCTCAATAACGCTAGAAATTTTATTGTAAGTGAAATGGTTTTAATTGAAAAACGAGATAAAGACGACTTAATTGATTTAATCAATGAGGCCGTAAATGATGAAAGCGTAAATGAGGAGAACTAAATCTATAAATAAAAGGCGTATTCTTACGCCTTTTATTTTATTGACAGGATAATATCTTAAGAATTAAATGTTATACTAAAAAATAGAGAAAGGAGGTGGTAAATTATGCAGAAAGTATTTAGAATTGTGTTTGCTTTAATTGGAACATTAATTGGCCTAGGCATTGCCAGTGTTAGTATTGAAACCTTAGCCAGTCTTATGGAAATAAACTTTAGCACACCAATCGAAATTAGTATTTATAGTGCACTCATTTTATTATTTGGTATTTTATTTTTCTTATTGTTTCCCTTGCTCTTGCGAGCCATTAAGCATCTTTCAAAAGTGATTGAAGGCAGTCTTGAAAATGTCCGCCTGATCGATGTCGGTTTTGGTATTATGGGATTAGTTATGGCATTGATTATTGCTATGCTAATTAGCTTTGCCTTTTCGCAGATCCCCATCCCCTGGCTAGGAACGGTCTTGTCGATTGCCATTTACATTGTTTTAGGTTATATAGGCTTTACCTTACCAATTAAAAAAAGAGAAGACATTGTCCAAGCCTTCCAAAGTATGCGGCGGGAAAAGGAACCATCCTTGCCAATTGTTCCAGTCAAAAAAAGTGACAAGCAAGAAAATTGCAGCATTAAAAAGCTTCTAGACACCAGCGTTATTATCGATGGGCGAATCTTTGATATTTGCCAAACCGGTTTTATTGAAGGGCCTTTGGTAATTCCGGTTTTTGTCCTTAATGAACTGCAATTGATTTCTGACTCAGCCGATGAATTAAAGCGTAATCGGGGTCGGCGAGGCCTGGATATCCTGAATAAAATTCAAACGGAACTGGACATTGAGGTGCAAATTACCGAAGTTGATTTTGATGACACTAGAGAGGTTGACTCCAAGCTAGTCAAGTTAGGTAAATTGACAGGTGGGAAGATCGTCACCAATGATTACAATCTTAATAAGGTGGCAACGGTTCAAGGGGTTGATGTCCTGAATATCAACGAACTGGCCAATGCCGTCAAGCCGA
>CAZJGM010000035.1:0-17953 GCA_964545675.1 uncultured Lachnospiraceae bacterium
ATTTGCATTTCTAAATCAGGATAATACGTATAAACATAAGATCGTGTTAAAAATTCGGATGTTACTTTGTTTACTACTAATTTAAGTCTAACTTATTATAACACGATAATTTTAAAGATGCAAGTTTATTTAATAATCCTTAACCACTTTAATTTTCCCTCAGTTATTCAGAAAATAATTGTGATTTTAATTGGATTCTTACTTGTTTTCTGATAAAATAGGAGTGTAAGCTAGCATTAACCTTTTTTTAATGGATTGTTTAGCGTTTTATGAATTTAGAGGATCTTATGAAAAAAAAATCAAAATTACGAATCAAATCCCTGCCACGCTTCCTTGCCTACTCTATCACTTTCTTGCTGGTCCTTGGCCTAGTTGTAATCAGCACAAGCCTTGCCATTAGCCATGTTGTATCTGCTTCTAGGAAGAAGCCTTTTCAAACTGCCCTTAACACTCATCTTGTTAGCAGTTGTGAAAAAGTAACTCGCCTTAAAGCCGCTGGGCAAAGTGAAAAAATAAATCCAGATTTACAAAATCAACCCAATAAAGAACTTAAGGATCGTCTTCGAGCTAATGATACTGAGGGACTCAAAGTGGTCTTCTTAACCCTTGACGATGGTCCTAGCACCCATACCAATGACGTTCTTGATATTCTTAAAGCCTATGATGTCAAAGCCACTTTTTTTACCAATCACAAGCAAGGTCAAACCGCTCAAGATTGTTATCGGCGGATTGTCGATGAAGGCCATACCTTAGCCAACCATACCAGCAGCCACCGCTATGAAATCTATGATGATGTCAACACTTTTATGGGGGATGTCGATTCTTTAGCTGCCTATCACAAAGAACTAACAGGTGTCGATTCACCAAAAATCTTTCGCTTCCCCGGTGGATCTGCCAACGCTAACCAAGCCTGTGTCGATGCAATTCTCCAAGCTGGTTATAATTATGCCGACTGGAATGTTATTGCTGGAGATGGGATAAACGAAGTCCCACCACCTGGAGTGGTCGCCCAAAATATTATCGATGGCTGCCACAACTTTGATGTCTCAACCGTGTTGTTTCATGCCGAACTCAAGGAAAATTCCCGCTTGGCCCTACCGATCGTGATCGAAAGCTTAAAAAACGAAGGCTATACTTTCCTTGCCATGGAGGAAGACTTTGTCTATCCACGGCATTGGGATTAAACAATAAAAAAGATTAACCAATAAACGCCGTTAAAAAGAATCGGATAATCGTCCGATTCTTTTTTTATTGTTCCATTTTTTATTCTTACATTAATTTACTAATATTTTGGGTGAAACTAACCACATCTTCAATCTGAAGACCGGCAATCAGACGTGCCTGATTATACAAAAGTTGGGTATAAAGGGTAAATTGGTCATCATCCTTTTCATAAAAGCCTTTAAGTTTTTCATAAACAGGGTGGTTTTTATTAATTTCAAGAACTTTTCGAGCCTTGGCCATGTCCTCATTTCCCATGGCTTGTAGCGTTTTTTCCATTTCAATCGATAAGTCCCCTTCTGTTGAAAGGTAAGCGACATCCTCTTTTAAGTGACTGGTCGTTTTAACTTTTACGACCTCTTCCCCAATCACTTCTTTCATTTTCTCAAACATTTTTTCTTCGTTTTCGCTAATGGTCTCTTCTGAATTTTTACTGTCTTCCGATTCATCGAGGCCTAAATTATCACTTGAGACATTTCGAAACTCTTTTTCATTGTATTGCTTAATCATTTGAATCACAAATTCATCGATATGGTCGGTTAAGTAAAGAACATCAAAGCCCTTTTCTTTAACAATGGCAACCTGGGGCAGTTTTTCAATCGCTTCATTTGATGGGCCAGCGGCATAATAAATGTAGGTCTGGTCCTCGCCCATGCCTTCGACGTATTCTTTCAAGCTGACTAATTTTTCGTCTTTTGATGAATAGAATAAGAGGAAGTCCTGAAGCTTTTCTTTATGTTGGCCCCAATTATCATAAGTGCCGACCTTTAATTGATTGCCAAAGGCTTTGAAAAATTGTTCGTATTTTTCCCGGTCATCCTTTAGCATTGTCGTCAATTCTTCAGTAATCTTAGAATCGATCTTACGACTGATCATTTTAAGTTGACGGTCATGCTGGAGCATCTCCCGAGAAATATTAAGGGATAAGTCTTCCGAGTCAACAACACCCTTGACAAAACTATAGTAATCAGGCAGGAGTTCACCACACTTATCCATAATCAAAACCCCATTGGAATAGAGTTCCAAGCCCTTTTCATAGTCTCTGCTATAATAATCATAGGGGGCATTTCCGGGAATAAAGAGAATGGCTCGGTAACTGAGCCGTCCTTCGACATTAAGGTGAACGTATTTAAGTGGCTCATCAAAACCAAAACGTTTATTATGGTAGAAATCCTGATAATCCTCATCCTTTAATTCATTTTTATTCTTTCGCCAGATGGGAACCATTGAATTAAGGATTGTGTCTTCTCTATAGCTTTCATATTCTGGTTTTTCTTGGTCTTCACTGCCTTCTTTCAGGCGTGATTTTTCCATCTCCATTTTGATGGGGTAGCGGATGTAATTGGAATAATGACTAACCAAGTGTTGAATCCTTGGGGCTTGCAGGTATTCATCATAGTCATAATCTTCGCTACTTTCTTTTAAGTGAAGGGTGATAATGCTACCATGGCTGTCTTTTTCACAGGCTTCAATGGTATACCCATCAGCTCCTTCCGATGTCCAACAATAGGCCTGGTCCTCTCCGACTGCCTTGGTGCGAACTTCAACCTTATCGGAAACCATAAAGGCCGAATAAAAACCGATTCCAAATTGACCGATAATATCAAATTCTTCATCCATGACTTGGTCACTTTTAAAGTCGTTTGACCCACTTTTAGCAATAACCCCCAAGTTTTCTTCTAGTTCTTTTTCGCTCATACCAATACCGGTATCTTCAACGGTTAAGGTCCGCGCTTCTAAGTCTGGGGTGATGCGGATATAATAATCCTCTTTATTAAAACTCTGATCGCTATCGACGAGTGTTTTGTAGTAAACCTTGTCAATGGCATCTGATGCATTTGAAATCAATTCTCTTAAGAAAATTTCCTTATGGGTGTAAATTGAGTTCACCATCAAATCCATCAACCGTTTTGATTCTGACTTAAATTCTTTCTTCATCTTCTATTTCCTTTCAAAAAAATAATATCACTAGCACTCACTCACTCAGAGTGCTAATAATACTATTTTAATAACTTTTACTAAAAGTGTCAATCTTATTTTTCTTATTTCTCCAATTAAATAACCTTTATTAAGAATTGTTTCTAAAAATTTCGTTATCTTTTCTAATTCTAATTTCTTACCATTTATTAAGGATTGCTTTAAAAAACTAGTTTTCTCGAATTTGATAAAAGGTTTTTAATTTTTCAACGCTTAAGGCTTCTTTTTGTGCAGCCTTAAAATCATGAGCAATGATTCCTTGATCAAGCATAATTAAGCGATTGCCATAATCAATGGCATCATCAAGATGGTGGGTAATCATCAAAGCGGTCAAGCCTTCGTCTTTAATTAGCCTTTTTGTAAAAGCCATCACATCATCAGCAGTCTTGGGGTCAAGAGCGGCGGTATGCTCGTCAAGTAATAGGAGCTGTGGCGGATTAATGGTCGACATAATTAAGGCAACAACCTGGGACTGGCCACCGGATAGGTCAACCATCTTACTGTCTAATTTGTCTTCTAATCCCATATTGGATTCTGCCAATTTATTGTAAAAAATACTTTTAAGCTCTTTAGTAACCGCCCAATTAAAATGCTTGCGTTTTTGGCGGCCATAAGCCAGGGCCATATTTTCAGCCACCGTTAAATGAGGGGCCGTTCCCATCATCGGGCTTTGGAAGACCCGACCAATAAATTTTGAGCGTTTATGCTCAGCCATAAAGGTCAACTCTTTTCCATCAAGGCTAATGCTGCCCCAATCCGACAAAATTGTCCCCGAAATCAAATTAAATAAGGTCGATTTTCCAGCCCCATTATTGCCCAAAATTGTGACAAACTCACCTTTCTCCACGCAAAGATTTAAACCATTGATAATATGATTTTCGCCGCCACCTTCTTTTTTAAAATGCTTATATAAATTTTTAATCTCAAACATGGTGGTCCCTCTTCTTTAATTGATAATTTTCCCGATAATAGCGCATGGCAGGAATTGATAAGGCAATGGTAACGATAATGGCCGAGAGTAGTTTCATGGCATAGGCTGGGAAAAGTTGGGTGCTAATGGCTCCGGCCAAGATAAAACGATAAAGCAAAGACCCCAGCACACAAGAAATTAGACCAGCAAGAATCGTTCGTCGTCTGATAAAGGCTTCACCAATAATCACTGCCGCTAGGCCAACCACTAGCATGCCTGCCCCTGATGTCATATCGGCATAGCCTTGGTCTGAAGCAATTAAGCCACCACACAAGGCGATCATACCATTACTGACCATTAAGCCAATCATTTTATAATTATCGACATTCATCGATGAGGCCCGGGCCATTTTTTCATTATCCCCAATAGCCCGAATGCAAAGACCACAATTGGTTTTGAAAAAAGCAAATAAAATCACAATGGCCGTAAATGCAATGGTCAAAGAAATCAAGATTTTATTAAATCCCAAATCAAAAATTGTATTAACCCCTAAAAGGGTCACATTAGAAGCCCCTCCCATTATCATAAGATTAATGGTATAAAGACCAGTCATGGTTAAGATCCCGGCTAAAATTGCTGGGATCTTAAACTTGGTTTGTAATAAAGCTGTCAATAAACCAGCTAGGGCCCCGGAAAGGATGGCCAGCAACATTCCTAAAAGAGGATGGCCAGCCACAACCATGACCGTCATAACAGCCATCCCTAAGGTAAAGCTCCCTTCAGCCGTTAAATCCGGGGTATTAAGAATGCGAAAACTGATATAAATACCCATGGCCAAGAGACTATAGATAAGTCCTAATTGAAGAGAGCCAATCACTAGTGTCATATTTTTCTCCTTTTTAGCTAATCAATAAAAATAGCTGGGAAATCCGCTGGAATCGTTACCCCAATGGCATCTGCTGTTTGGCGATTAATCAGTGTTTGAGTCGCTTCCACATTGATTGCTGGAATATTTGCTGGTGATTCTCCCTTTAATATCCGAATGGCCATTTTAGCCGACTCTGCCCCAATTTCTTTATCGCCAATGGCAACCGTGGCCAGTGCCCCAGAATCAACCATCACTGCCGAGCTTCCATAAATCGGTTTTTTAGCATTCTTGGCCGCTTCAGCAACGGTGGGCATGGCATTTTGAATAACCGAGTCATTGGGAATAAAGACAGCATCAACTTGGCCTAATAGGCCATCAATGGCCTGTTTGACCTCGGATGAATTGGTTACTACGGTTTCTTTAATCTGGTAACCCTCTGCCTCCATGTATTCTTTGGCTTGGTTAACGGTGCTGACCGAGTTTACCTCACTGGTATTGTAAATAATGCCAAAGCTTTTAATCCCTGGTGTTAGTTCTTTGGATAAATCGATAATCTTTTCAATTGGGATTGGATTAGAGGTTCCCGTTGCATTCTTATCGGGTTTTTCCATGGTCGTTAGAATCCCTGCTTTTATTGGATCTGAAACCGTAATAAAAACTTGCGGCGTTTCGGACTTCATATTCACAAAGGTCTGGGAAGCTGGAGTAGCAATGGTTGCCACTAAATCATAATCCCCACCGGCCATTTCTTGGGCGATGGTATTTAAGGTTGAAGTATCCCCTTGAGCATTTTTTACGACAATCTCCATTTGGTCTTCGGAGTAGCCTTGGGCTCGTAATTCCTCGATAAAGCCATCGCGCATATCGTCAAAGGCTCCATTTTCAATCATTTGAATCACACCAACCTTTAATGCCTTTGTCGACTCATCCGCAGGTGTCGGTGAACTACAGGCTAGCAGACTTAAGGCAAGTAAAGCAACCACTAAAACAAGGGCTAATTTTTTAAATTGTAATTTCATTTTTTTCTCCTTTTTTTATATTCTCATAGGCCTCTAATTGTTCAAAGGCTCTTTTTAACATGCTAACAGTAATGGGATAGGGATTTTTTTTAATATCATCCATTTGAGTGACCATCTCAAGAACGCCGGAGATCTTTTCTAAGTCTAGGTCTAAATCAGCAAGCCGACAGGGCAACTTGGTTTTTTGATTAAAGGCATAAACCCGGTCAAATTCTTCTTTCTGATTATCGATAAGTAAGAGAATCAAAACCCCAAAGGCCACCATTTCACCATGGAGGTGTTTTTGACGATCAAAGCCCGGCACTGTTGTTAAGCTATAATAAATGGCATGGGCCAGACCACTATTATAATTGGGCGAATGATCAAGAGTCACCAGAATTGATACTAGGGCCGTTGTTACAATAATGGTTAATGCTGCCTGTTCAAAAGAATCAGATAAGTCGCCTTTTTTATTGGCTTGCAAGGCCTCAATGCCATGCTTTAAGATCGCCTCACTGCAGGCCTTGCTGATGTGAATACCTAAGCTTAAGGAGTGGTTAAGGTCTTCTCCCCTAGCCGAAATTGAGGCCTCGTAATGTTTGGCATAGGTGTCTCCCAAGCCAGCCCAGAGATACTTAGGCGGGGCCTCAACCAAAAGTTTCGTGTGGATAAAGGCACAAATCGGTGGTGTCTTTAGAAATTCGGGCCGGATAAAGGCCCCACTCTGGTCATAGATAATTGAGACACTAGTACACGGTGAGCAGTTTGATGCAATGGTTGGAAAGGCAAAAACTGGCTTATCAACCTGGTCTCCTAAAAACTTGGTCGCATCAATCACCCGGCCACCACCAATAGCAAAAATCATATCTGCCTCGATCACTGCCTTGTTTTTCTTAAGCCTTTCAATGTTTTCATAGCTACAAGCTCCCCCATAGTAAAGGGGATCAAAAAATACCAGCTTGCCATCTTTAAAGACATCTTCCAAATAAGGCCTAGCTTTGTCGTAGCCATGGTCTCCCCTAATCATCACAACTTTTTTACCATAGGTCTGGCAGATCTTAGGAACCTGGTCATAGGCATTGTCGCCAACCACATAATTTGATAAATTCACCTGTTCACTCATTTTTTACCTCTTCTTTCACCTAATAAGCCTATCTTCTTTAATTAAAAGCAAATAAAAAACAATAAAAAAACTCCTATCCTGATAAAGGACAAGAGTATTATTCCTGCGGTACCACCTTAATTGATGCATTAAAAATGCTTTTAAAAAGCCATTTTGCACCCATCTCACACGTACTAACATACGTTTTCCTCTGATAACGGACGGAAACCCCGTTGAACATTACTAAGCACTAGGCTTTTCTTTTCACCCTCATGAACCCATTCACCTTTGTGATAACCATTGCATTCCCACTCCCTGCAACTCACTGTGGCATCTTCCAAAGACTACTTTTTTCAATCAAAGGTTTGTTTGTATTAGTTTTAATCATACCACCTTTCGGAGGATTTGTAAATTAGAATTTTTCAAAACTATAATATTTTTGACCTTGATAAGTCATTAATCTATGCTATAATTGGTTTTTAATACGTTGCCTTTTAATAAATACTTCCTGCTTAAACATTAATAAAATCAAAAATCATTGATACTCCTATTAGAAGAGGTACATGATGATGAAAAAATTTAAACATTTTATAAACTCTTATTCCTTAGAGATTCGCATTCTAATCCTTGCTGGTCTTGGTGGCTTATTATTAGGCGGCATCAGTAGCATTATTAATATTGTCCTAAAATTAGGGCTCACGCCAGTGCTGATCACATTCGCAGCCATGGGTATTTCCCTTCTCACCCTATACTTTGCCTTTATCAAAAAAATTTATAAGGGACCATCCTATAGTGTTATTTTATTCTTGATTTTAGTCCTATATCCCCTCTTATGGTTTTTTAATGGTGGGAGTCAAGGACCAACGATGCTCTTTATGATTTTTAATGCCATCTTATCTGCTGTTTTACTTAGTAAGTACAAGTTTTCTATTGTTATTCTACTAACACAAATCCTTGTCACCTATTTACTGCTGTTTATTGAATTAAGATACCCTTCCCTTATTACATTTTATGAAACAGCCACGATTCGCTCATTTGATATTGGCTTTTCTTTTTTAATTGTCTTTTTAACTACTTTTGCCTTAGTTAGCCTAATTATGAAAGAGTATAATAAGAGCATCCTCTCTTTGGAAAAAGCTCAATTAGAACTTAAAACGATTAATGATAAGCTAACTATTATCTCTGAAGTTGATGATCTGACTGAACTTTATAACCGACGGCATGTACTTAATGAACTTGCTGAAAAAATAAGCTTCCCTTCAAAAGAATCCCAAATCGGTGTGATTATGTTTGATATTGATCATTTTAAAAAGATCAATGACACCTATGGCCACGGCACTGGCGATCTGGTCCTTAAAAAAATCAGTGAAGTTTTAAAAAAGAATGTCCGCCAAGACGATATCGTCGGTCGAATCGGTGGTGAGGAATTCTTAATTATTATGCCAGAGATTAGCAAAACAGCCTTAATCGCCAAGGCCGAAAAGCTACGAGAACTTGTCGCAGATTTAGAATGGGAAAATGATAAAATCCATACGACCATTAGTGGCGGTGTCTACCTGGTATCGGATGAGGATACCTTAGATGAAGTTTTAGAACAAGTTGATTTGCGCTTGTATCGATCAAAGAATGAAGGGCGAAATCGGATTTCTTATGATTTGGGGTAGTCTATCAATTTTAAATACTCCTCACTGGTCTCTTCAATTAGTTCCTCACTTCTTGCCATTACAAAATAGATAACAGTCAGGTCCCTCGGCTCATCATAGCGGATAAAGAGCCTTCCTCTCATCAAAACGACGGGAAAGTCTTCGCCCTGATAATCAGGTGGGGGTGGACCATATTGCAGATAGCCCAAACGATATTCTTTCTGCTGATGAAGCGGGGCATTGGTCTCAATGATTGCACTAATCTCTAGCCAGTCTGAAAAACCAGATAATACTTGCTTGTCGTTAATGGCGGTGATGTCACTTTCAAAAAACCGCTTTGACCGCGGACAGCCCAGAGAATCCATCACCAAGTCCAAATGATCAAAAACCACCAGCTTAATTATCTGCTCTTCATCGATACTGCCATCCTCTTTCCAAGCAAAGTGCTGGTCTTCTACTTTAATGGCATAGACCCCATAATGGGCATTAAAATAATCACTCGTCGCATCATAAAAAGTCGATCGGCCCTTGTTAAACTGGCCAAAATTATACAAGATACTCATCTGACCCTTATTTTCCCCCGTAAAAAACCCACCCCCCGGATGATAGAGTTTCATTTTGTCACACCATCCACCAGCCTTTTTAGGATCCCCAGTGGGTATTTTAAAATCAAGGTCATTTTGATAAAAGACACTTTCTTCTTCAAAAGATTTTCTTTGGATCGATAAGGCTAAGTCACTTCGGCTTTGAGCAAATCCAGGTAAAAAAAGAAATACCATCAACGATACCATGGCCCAAAAAACTCCAATGCCTTTCATTAATTTTGCAAGTCAGGATGGCTATAACGGCCCTTGTCTTTTGTCCCTTTGCCATATTGAATAGCGTGTTCGGGACAGCGGTTAATGCAGGCCATGCAACGAGTGCATTGGTCGCCCCAGACTGGTTTGTCTTTAAGAGTAATGGTATGAACAGGGCAAATTTCAACACAAAGACCACAAGAGCTACAAGCATCAGTAGCAAAAAACTTTCTCGTTCCCCTTGCTCGAGCATTAAAAAAGGGGTTGATCAGCTTTGATTTAAATGATGCCATCGTTCCCGGTTTAATATGAAAGACCCCCCTAGACCTATTTTCAATGGTCTCATTAATTTCCATTAATTTCTGGTCTGCTAACTTTAGTTTTCTAGCGATTTCTTCATCCGAATCAACATCGGCTCCAAGAATATAATTATTTGGCATAATTACGGTAAAAGCACTATCTAATTTTAGTCCTTTTTGTTCTAAAAGTTCCTTGACGATTTCCGTTGTTTTTCCCTCTTCCTCACCGCAGCTTAAAACTAAAGTAAGATAAGCTTTTTCACCATTAATCTGGAATTTTTTTATAAATTCGACCACCATTTCCGGTGGTCCCCAAGCATAAACTGGAAAAACCAGGCCAAGAAGCTCATCTTTCTTTATGGTATAGGTAAAATCATTGTCTTTACGGTCAAATTCCTTGGGAATAAAAACGAGTTCTTCTCTTTGTCTTTGAGCAATCACTTTAGCCAAATGATAAGAATTACCTGTTCCTGAAAAATAAAATATCATTTTTTTCTCCTTTGATTTTTTTAATAAAACCCCTTACTTAACCACTAATTCCATCCCCACGCCCACTTCATGAATGGGAATGACCTGATGAATAGCCGCTTTCACAAAAAAAGACGTGCAATGACAAGGATAGATCTCTTTTATATCATTTTTAACCAAATAAGCAATGGTTTGATCAACCCTCTGGCCTAAATCAAAAAGATGAAGGCCACCAATCAAACCGCTAATTCGCTGGTCTCTTGTAACTTTTTTGGCATAATCAATAATATTGCAAATCCCACTATGGGCGCATCCGCTGATAATAAAAATTCCCTCTTCTCCCTGATAAACCAAGGCTGAATCATCGAGCAGATAATCGTCTTGCCATTTTCCATCCTTTTTTTCCTGGCCCAAGGCTTGGGTGTTTTCAAAGGGAAAAACCCTCGGAATCTCCCCTAAAAAAGTAATATTGTCCGTTACTTTAAGGGGTTTTTTACTTAACCTTAAATGACTATAATTAGTCATTTGGGTTTTTGAAAAGGGAGCCCCTATTTTTAGGCCCTCAAAGATCTTTTCATTAAAAATATCTGGATGACCAATAATTGAAACTTTCTTTTCCCCATTTTCTTCAAATAAAGTCTTTAAGCCACCGGTATGGTCATCATGCCCGTGGGAAAGAACAATTGTCGATAGGTCTTTAAGGTCAATAGTCATCGCTCTAGCGTTTTTTAAAAAAAGATCGGAATAACCGAGATCAAAAAGAATTGATTGGTCACCGTCTTCAAGATAATAAGAAACTCCCGGCTCTCCAAAGTAATATTGATCAATATAAGTATAATTATCCACAAGGACCTTTAAGCGCATTATCTGCCTCCGTTTTTTACATAACCTTATTGCGACCTGAATTTTTAGCCTGGTACAAGCGATCATCAGCCCGTTTTAAAATTACATTTGAATCACTTTCACCCTTAAAACTAGCCACCCCAAAACTGCAACTTATGTGCCCTGCCTTATCAAAGGGTTGGTCGGCAATTACCTTTCGCAATCGTTCTGCACATATTGTCGCCCCCTTTAAGTCCTCGTCTGGGAAAATCACAACAAATTCTTCGCCTCCCCACCTAGCAAAAATATCCCTTTCTTTAATATTCTTTTGAACCCGAGCGGTTAGGGATACCAATACATCATCTCCTGTTAGGTGGCCGAATTGATCGTTTATCTCTTTAAATTTATCAATATCAAAGATCACAACGGCCAACTTTTGATTGTTTTTAAGTGCTTGGTCAGCCAGGCGGGCATATTCTTTATTAAAGGTATCCTTATTATATATGCCTGTTAGAGCATCAGTTTGGGCCATTCTTAGTAATTCTTTATTGCTTAAATATTGCATTCTTCGGTAATTATTGATCCGAAGTGATGAAATACTGGTTAAGAAGATAACCAAAGCAATATGAATAAGGCCTGCTAAAAAATCAGAAAAAAGTAAATCCTCAAAATAAATAAAAGCAAAGATAGAGTAACCGCTTGCAATAAAAATTGCGATAAAATTGGTATAAAGCCACTGATTATTAACCAGAAAAGTCCCCAATATAATAACCATCAAACCAAAGGATTGGATTAAAAAATTTGGTGGCTCAAATTTACTGGAAATATAAATAAAAGAGATTGCTATAATAACTTCATAGGCGGCCACCCAATAAATTAATTTAAAATAATCTTTGGCTAGCTTAAACCTGATATAAAGAATAAAAAGCAGCAATACCACACTAGAGCGACAGGTCAAAACCAGTAAAAAATCTCGGGAATTTTGAATAATAAAATACTCGGGAATGATAAAGAGGAAATAAATGAAGCTTGCGAGGAATATCACTGCTATATTATCATGAAATTTTCTTGCAAATTCAGCATTATAATACTCTCGCTCTAAGCTTTTATTTTTAAATTGACCCCAGCGAATGCTTTCATTTTTGTTCTCATGACCAGCCACTTTACACCTTACCCACCGGTGCCATATAGATAACAAACTCCTCTTGGCCATCAAGCTTTAATAGTTGATCGGCTTGGGGCTGATCGTAAGCTGCAACTGCACAGGTGCCAGCCCCGATATTTTCGCAGGCCAAGTAGAGATTTTGACAAACATGGCCAGCGTCAAGGGCGATTACCTTATAGGAAGCCTGGTCGTAACGCCATTCCATCCGATAGGGGATACAGGTCCAAATAAAGGTGACGGCACTCATGGCCGTAAAGCTCTGACCAAGAGCGGCGATTGCCATCTTTTCTTTTAAATTATCGGGCGATGATTCAAAAACCAATTGATGACTGGCAGGCAGGTAACGATAGATTCCTTCTTCAAGGCCTTGGACTTTAAAAACAGCAAGATAGGTTTCGATAGCATGGCGATTTCCCGCCGAGGGTACCGTTCGGAGAGCATTTTTTTGTCGCCACTGGCGAACCCCTTGGCTTGACCAAAGTAAAAAGGACAATTCTTCAAGCGATAAAGGCTCATCTTTAAACTTGCGCCTTGATTGCCGGCTCTTTATGGCTTTTAATAGGGATAATTCGGGAATCTCTTTCCACTCTTCGACTTTTAGCAGGTCAACTTTCAAGGACTCGGCTAGAGCTGGTTTTTCAATCGGTGGTGGTGGCAGACCTTTATTTTGATCGGTCTGATAAAAGTCTGTTTCTTGGCGAATATCATCTTTTAAAAAATACCGCAATCTTTTTGCTTTTTCGCTTTTCAATTTTTTTCCTTCCTTTCTTTTTTTATTGACTTTTATTCTCGCTAAAAGACTCGCTTACTTATACTTTTTCGGCAATAGTACGGATCAATTCTTCAGAAGCCTGCCAGCCTAGACAGGCATCGGTAATCGACTTCCCATAAACACCACCATCAACCGGTTGATTACCTTCTTCGATATAGGATTCAATCATCAAGCCCTTAACAAATTTTTTAAAATCAGCATTATAATAACGGTTTCTTAAAACCTCTCTGGCAATTCGAGGCTGTTCACTAAAGCGTTTATTAGAATTGGCATGGTTAAGGTCAATGATTACTGCTGGTGAAGAAAAGTTACGTTTTTCGTATAGTTTAATCAAATGAATCATATCCTCATAGTGATAGTTAGGATAATTGCGTCCATACTGGTCAACCCAGCCCCTCATAATTGCGTGACTTAGGGGGTTTCCCAAGGTTTTCATTTCGAAGCCCCGATAAATAAAGGTATGCTCGGCTTGGGCCGCTTGGATGGCATTGAGCATAACGGTAATGTCCCCACTGGTCGGATTTTTCATCCCCACGGGTATATCAAGACCACTAGCCGTTAGACGATGTTGTTGGTTTTCAACCGACCGGGCTCCAACCGCGACATAAGAGAGCAAATCTTCAAGATAAGCATAATTTTCGGGATAAAGCATTTCATCAGCGCAAGATAAACCCGTCTCTTCAATAACTCGGATATGCAGATGACGAATGGCTTTAATGCCTTCGACCATATTGGCTTTTTTCATAGCATCAGGCTGGTGAAGCATGCCCTTGTAGCCTTGTCCGGTTGTTCTTGGTTTATTGGTATAAATTCGGGGAATGATTAAAATTTCATCCACCACCTCTTCTTGCAAACGACTCAAACGGTTCACGTAATCGATCACCGCTTTTTCATTGTCGGCCGAACAAGGACCGATAATAATAATAAAACGATCGTCTTTATCTGTAAAAATATCTTTAATCATCTGATCGCGTTTTTCTTTTGCACTTCTACCCGCCTCCGACAAAGGCATTAAATTCACTATTTCAACCGGTGATGGTATTTCTTGAATTAATTCAAAACTCATAGGCACTTCCTTTACTTTATTTTTTGATTATATCCTATAAATTAGTGCATTTATTATATCGGATTATCCTTAATTTAACAATAAGCACATTTTTGATTCTTACCGTCAATCTCCCAAATTGATTTTTTCAGGAGTAGGATAAAAAAGATGACAGATAAAAACTAACAGCCGATCAGATATTACCCCTAAAATAGCAATCGAAATCATGGCAACTGGGATCATCTCAATTTGTCCTAGCATCCGGGCATCCATTAAAATAGCCCCTAACCCTCTTGTCACCCCGGTTATTTCCCCCAGTACCAAATAAGCCCAGGAAACCCCTAATCCAAGGCGCAAGCCGACCACAATCGAAGGGAAGGCTCCGGGGATAATCACTTCCTTAAGTAATTGCAGTTTATTAGCTCCTAACATCCGCCCAGCTCTTAGATAATTTTCCGGTACACTCGATGCCCCATCAGCGACATTTAAATAAATCGGGAAAAAAGCCGCCAAGGCAATTAAAAAAACCGTCGTCCCTTCGCCAACGCCAAACCAGACCAAAGCTAAAGGAAGCCAACCAATCCCAGGAATGGTCCGAATCATTTGAATCAAAGGATCAATCATCCTTCGTATAAATAAAGACCGTCCGGAAAAAAAGCCTAGTATCAGCCCCCACAATGCCGCCAAGGCAAAACCACTCAAAACACGGATAGCACTAACCGATAAGTTTTCAAAAAATTTTCCTGAATAAGGGGTGATGGCAGAATTCCCAAAAATAAAATCGACCAATACCCTAAAAAATTGTTTGGGTCCAGGAAAGAGATAAGGGGGTAATAGTCCACTGGCTTCTGAAAAAAACCAAATTCCTAAGATCAAAAGAGGCAAAATAAAGCCGAGTGGATCAATCTTTATCGATTTCATCACGGCTATCCTCTTTTATAAATTGTAAATCAAAAAGTTCTTCCATATCTGGTACTTCTTCAATCAAACCTTGTTTTTTCATGGCTAAGGCTAACGCCCTTGCCTGATCTAGATAAGATCCGTCGATATCCCAAATAAGCTCAATGTTTCGTGCACTTATTTCCATTACATCGCTTTCTGTCCCAAATTCTTTGGCCTTCTTAAACCAAGGGTCTTGGTCCACCTTTAAGGCCTCTGTTGTTTCAATATGGGCACTTACAAGAGCCTGAATTTTGATTGGATCCTCTTTAATCTTATCTTTTGTCGTAATCATCACGCTATTTATATTCCCAAAGGATTGAGGGTAAGAAAGAATCCGCCCATAACCTTCCACTAAAGCAATGGATGGATAAGGCTCGCCACTATAAAAAGCATCGACCGTCTTTTGGGCCAAAGCTTGTCCCATATCAAAAAAATCAATCCGTACCAGGTCCACATCCTTATTCGGATCAAGTCCATTTTCTGCTAAAAAATCTAGTAAGAGTAAATGGTGGATTGTTCCTGGTACATAGGCAATTTTTTTTCCTAAAAGATCTCTTTTTCCTTGAATATCACTACCGTTTCTGACCACAAATGCTGATGCCTTATTGCATAAACCAGCAACAATGACGATGGGCTCATTTCTTGACGCTGCGCTAATTGCCGTTACCAATGTTGACCCCGATAAGTCAAGACTTCCGGCTAATAGGGCTGCTTTCATATCCCCTGGATTGCTAAAGGGAAGGACATCAACACGTTGACCTCCCTTCATATAATCCTGATAAAAAAAAGGCTGGATGGTCTGGGCTGTTTTCCAGGTTCCAACTTTTGCCTTTATTATTTCGGAGTCAGCAGCTTTATTACTACATCCTATTAGACTAAATAGCATGATAACCATAATTATCCATCCTATTTCTTTCTTCATTTTATCCCTTCTTTACGGTGACCCTATAATTACTGGCCGCAAACCACTCGGTCGCCGTTTTTGGATCAAAGTCATGCCATTGTTTTTTAAGATTGGCAGAAGAATCCCGGGGAATCGACCCGCTTTCAACGACTGCCACGTTGGCACCCCATTCGATGGCTATTTTTGAAGCTGGGTGGACACAGATATCCGGGGCCTGGCTTCCTGCTGCCAAACGCGTTACGGCAATAATTTGGGCTAAGCGTTTTTCTCCTAAAGCCTTATACTTGCCAAGGGGGGTCTCTTTAACGGGGACCCGGGCCATGGCTCCCGTAATAATGGCACCGTGCTTTATTGCTGTATAAAAAGAATCGGTAATCTCTTCGTTGCTATGTTCAATGCCCACCGGTTCAACTAGTGATATCAAGTTTAATGATGACTCTTTAATGGCTTCCATCGTTTTAATCCGGTCCTTTGGATCAAACTGTGTATCAATCCCTTCTCTAAGCCTTAAGGTATGATAAATCCCTTCAAATCCAGCATCGATTAATTGTTTAGCAATGCCTTCATCAAATTCTCCCGTATTTGCCACCAACTTATAATTTCCTGCTATCTCCCTTTTAATTTTTTTGGCCAGGGCAATTAGCTTTTCAAAGGGGTAAAATTGGGTGGTGCGAAGAACAATCCATTGAACGTTTTCTTGCACATAGCCTTTAACCCGCTCAATAATTTCCTTTTCTGTTAATTCATTTTCTTCTTCAACCAATCCCCAAGCATCACCTAAGGAACAATAATGGCAATTCATCGGACAGGACCGATAATCAATCCCTATCGCCGCCCATAAGTAAGCCCTATTTTCAGTTACTGAGTCTGCGACTTCTCTGGCTGCCTGGCCCAATTCCTGGCAGGCTTTGGAGTCAGGATCAATTGATAAAAGGGCAATCATATCCTCTCGTTTCATAACTTGGCCCGCCAATGCTTCTTTTTTTAACCGATTAATCAATTTACTCGCCACCATCTTGCTCCTTCTTTTCTTTTAAACAATTTTTTGCCTCATTAATAATCTGATCAATCTTCTTTTGATAAGTTTCCAGGGTAAAAATCCAGTTTTCGAGGCATTTTTCACCTTCGTCTGTAATTCTATAGACACGTTTTGGTGCTTCTAGGACTTCCCAATTTGACTCAACCAAAGCTTTTTCTTCCATTTTCTTTAAGGTCCGATAGATCCCGGCAGGGTCTATCTTCTCGCCATAGAAAAAGTCGTTTTTTTCCAAGGCTTGAATAATGGCATAGCCATGATAATGGTTCTTCCAAAGCAGAATTAATATATTCGGTTGCAATAACTTATCTAAATTATAACCCTTACAGGAACATTTTAATTTTTTCTCGATCGTTTTTTTTACTTGTGTTTCTCTACTATTAGACATGGTCTATCACCTCGCCATTAGTTTAGCATAAATCTTTTTTTTTAGCAATATTTTTTACCTAATTACGATGGCATTTTCTAAAAGCCCTTGGCTGTTTATTTTTTCAAATAAATTAAATAAGCTGGTGCGAATATCCTGAACAATAATCAGCTCATAGTCTCCTAGTCCATAGTCTTTCATTGTTTTTTTAATTCTTGTAATCTCTAGTGAGCTATAAACTTCACCAATTAAATCAAGTCTTAATTGCTTTGATTCTTGAAAAACCGTTGCCCGCATGGTCGTTGTTGTTGCTGAATTCACTTGAGCATCGACAAAGGTTTCAACCTTACTATAAATTTGATTGGTCTGATACGACGAAAAACCGACATAAAGTGATGAAAGAAGGGCTGGAACGGTTATGATAATCGCTCCAATGATAATTCCCCTTTTAATTAATTTGTTATACCGTTCCTTAACAACGGTTGCTTGTTTTAATTGCAGGAGTTTGCAAAAAGCAAAGGTTGCCAGCACAATAAAAAAAGCATTGATGGCAAATAAATAACCGGCCCCTAAAACAAAGTCGAGATTGTTATTGGCAATCCCATATCCGACCGTGC
>CAZJGM010000036.1:0-17844 GCA_964545675.1 uncultured Lachnospiraceae bacterium
TAAAAAACAAAGAATAAATTTAAAAAACAAAGAATAAATTTAAAAAACAAAGAATAAATTTAAAAATAATAAATAATAAGAATAGATTGAAGAATAAAAAAGGAGTTATTATGAATTATAAACGATGGATCGCAGTAGGCTTATCAGTGGTGGTGTTTTTTTCATCACTGGTCATATCCTTAGTTGGCAAAAGCTTAAGCCAAAATATTGAGGAAGCGGGGGCAAAATCTTTTTTGCAAGAAGTGATGGATGATAGCTTATCAGAAAATGTCTTGCGTAAGGGAAATTTAGGTGAACGGATCCTTGTTGTTAATGTCCGCGGAACCATTATGAATGGTGAAGATAGTTTTTTAAGTGTCTCCCAATACAATCACCAGCAGATTTTGGAATCACTTGAGAAAGTGAAGGATGATGAGACCATTAAAGGAATGATTCTGCGGATTGATAGTCCTGGCGGCGGTGTTTACGAAAGTGCTGAATTAAGTGATAAAATTCAGCAAGTCAAAGAAGCCAGGGATATTCCAATTTACGTGTCCATGGAAAGTATGGCCGCCAGCGGTGGCTATTATATTGCTGCGGCGGCTGATCAAATCTATGCGACCAAGGAAACCATTACCGGGTCCATCGGGGTGATCATGGCGGGAATGAATTATTCGGAATTAATGACTAAACTAGGGATTGAAGATACGACTGTTAAAAGTGGTGAATTAAAGGACCTTGGCTCAGCAAGCCGGCCAAGGACGGAAAAAGATGTTGCTGTCTTACAAGGCCTAGTTAACAGCATGTATGAACGCTTTGTTGATGTCGTTGTCCAAGGACGGGGGATGGACCGAGAGACAGTCTATAAACTTGCTGACGGCCGGATCTATGATGGGACTCAGGCTCAAAAAAATGGACTGGTCGATAAGATTGGCTATTACGAAGAGGCCCTAGAGGATTTTGAGGCGGCCTATGGCCTGGAAAATGCTGAAATTTTCACCTATGAAAATAGTCAAACTGACATCTTAAGTCAATTGTTTATGAAAACATCACAAGCCCTTAATCTGGGGCAGCCGGTAACTGTTGGTAAAATTGAACTGCCGCCAAGCTGGAAAGAGGAATCGGCTTTTATGTACATCTATGAGGGCTATTAAAATGGAAAAATTTCATCAGTATCCAAGTATGATTTATGCCGGTTTTTGGATGCGGTTTTTTGCCTATTGTCTGGACCTTATTGTAATTGCAAGTCTCCAGCGGGTTTTTCTGTTTTTCCTAGCAAGTGGTGGGATAAAAACAGTCGCTAGCCTAGTCATTTATTTACTTTACTTTGTCTTGATGACCAAATTAAATCACGGGCAAACACTGGGGAAAATGGCCTTTGGCCTGCGGGTTGTCAGTTTTACCGAGGAAGACTTATCGTGGACGACGGTGATTATCCGTGAGCTCTTTGGACGTTACTTGCAAAAGACCTTTCTAATTATGTATATTCTAATTGTTTTCACGCCCAAGAAACAACATATTGTCGATTTGTTAGTTGAGACAAGCGTCATTAGTCAAACTAATTTATTCTTATATAAAGAAACCCCCATTTAGGGAATAATCTTGACTTTAAGAAAAGGATTGTGTAAAATAAATAAGCTACTAGGGGTATCGCCAAGTGGTAAGGCAATGGACTCTGACTCCATCATTCTCAGGTTCGAATCCTGATACCCCTGCCATTTATTTGCCAGATGAAATAAAAGATCGAGCCGTTGGCGTGATTTACAAATTAAAAGAAGCCCTTAGGGTGCCCTTTTGGCTTTGTAAATACTGCTGATGGCTTTTGTTTTTATCTAGAATTAAATAGAAAAATGATGGGACGGTTTTAATGCTTAAAACAGAAGTTTACTTAATGGATGTCCGATTACTAAAAGAGGACGATATTTTTTCTGCTTATCTTGGCCAGGTAGCTGGAGACCGGCAAATTAAAATTAATGCTTTAAAATCAAGCCAGGCCAAGGCCCGCTCGCTAGGAGCAGGACTACTACTAGGTCAGGTCCTTAAAAAACATCAAATTGATGACCAGGCCTTAATTACTTACAATAAAAATGGGAAACCTTTTTTAAAAGATTATGGCAATTTTCATTTTAATCTCTCTCACTCGGGGGACTTTGTGGTCTGCGCCGCTGGGCCTCAAGAGGTCGGGGTCGATATTCAAAAGATTAAAGACTTAGATTTAAAATTGGCCAAGCGTTTTTTTCATAAGAAGGAGTTTGAATTTTTAGCCAATCTTCCATCAGAAATGAAGAAAATAGCCTTTAATCAGATCTGGGCAGGCAAAGAAAGTTATCTTAAATATTTAGGGACTGGTTTAGCGACTCCACTTAATTCCTTTGAGCTTCAAATTGATCAAGACCATGGCCAAGTTCAAGGCGACAAGGGTTGTCTTAGGAAATATCAAGGGCCGGAAGGTTATGTGATTTGGTCTTGTAGTGACAATGATAATTTTGATCGAGTGCTAAAGACGATTGCCCTAAAAAGGAGCCAATAACTTGGATAAAAAAATAAATAAATCACTAAGAACAATTTTTCTGACCTTTTTTAAGATCGGCTTATTTACCTTTGGTGGTGGCTATGCCATGATTCCCTTAATTGAAGAGGAAACGGTAAAACAACATGGTTGGATTAAAAGCGAGGATATTGTCGATATTATTGCCATCGCCGAGGCGACTCCGGGGGTTATTGCCGTTAATACGGCCAGTTTTGTCGGCTACCGAGTCAGGGGAATAAAAGGGGCCATCATCGCAACCATTGGGGTGGTCTTGCCCTCCTTTACCATTATTTCGGTGGTCGCCACTTTTTTTTCAGCCTTTCAGCAATTAGAGTGGGTTAATTATGCCTTTTTAGGAATTCGCTCTGGCGTGATTATTCTGATTCTAGGGGCAGCCATTAATCTAGGGAAAAAGGGAGACCATCACTTTTTAAGCATCGCTTCTTTGATTATTGCCTTTCTCTTAGCGTCCTTTACCGATATGAATGTCATTTTTTTAATCCTTGGCGGTGGCCTGATTGGAATTTTAATTCAAGTTGTTTTTAAAAGCAACGATCCCAAAAATGAGGATCAGCGATGATCTATTTAAATTTGTTTATCACTTTTTTTAAAATTGGCCTTTTCACTATCGGTGGGGGTTATGCGATGATTCCTCTGATTCAACAAGAAGTGATCGATAACGGTTGGCTTAATATGACCCAGCTAATTGATTTTCTGGCGGTGGCAGAATCGACTCCTGGCCCCTTTGCAGTCAATATTGCGACCTTTGTGGGCATGGAAACAGGGGGCCTATTAGGGGCAGTGACAACAACAACAGCAGTGGTCCTCCCCTCACTGATAATTATTATCGCAATTGCTAAATTGTTTGCTGGCTTTCAAAAAAACAAATGGGTGCAAGGGGCCTTATATGGCATCCGTCCGGTAATTGTCGGTTTAATTGCTTCGGCAGCCCTGACCTTGATGTCTAAAAGCCTCTTGGTGCCAGGGGTCCACATTACTAATGTCGCTAATTTTATTGAAGCCTTGTATATTCGAGAAATTGTTATTTTTTTGACCTGTGCATTTATTTACTTTAAATACCAACTTCATCCGATCAAGCTCGTTTTTTTATCGGCAGCTTTAGGGATTTTCTTTTTTGGCCTATGGCCAATCCTTACTGGCTAGAAATTTTAGGAAGAAAGTAGAAAATTGCAAAATAAAGACGAGTAGGGGTGAATAATTGCAGGAAATTTGTGTATAATATAGAGGTAGTATGTAATATTCATAGACATCAAATATAATAACAGGAGGATAAGAATATGGATTTTGAATTAAGAGACTGGAAAGTAGGCGATGGTGAAAGCATTGTGAAATATGCTAATAATGTTAATATCGCCAAGAATTTGAGAGATGTCTTTCCACATCCCTATACCCTAGATGATGCCCATTATTTTATTGACCAATGTATCCACCGGGATAAATCAAAGCAATTAATTAAGGCCATTATTGTTGATGGTGAGGCTGTTGGCTCGGTAGGACTTAATGTCCAAGATGATATCAGTCGAAAAAGTGCATTATTGGGCTATTGGCTAGGCCAACCCTTTTGGGGCAAGGGCATTATGTCAGAAGCACTTAAAAAAATTTCTCAAGAGGGTTTTGAAAAACTTGATATTGTCCGAATTTATGCCAAACCCTTTGCGGATAATATTGCCTCTCGAAAAACCCTAGAAAAGGCTGGCTTTGTCCTAGAGGGAATCTCAAAAAAAGGTGTTTATAAAAATGGCGTAATTAAGGATGGATCAGTCTACGCCTTGGTAAAAGAGTAAGCAGCGTTTAATTCAGATGATTTGTCCCGGGGAGATTGCTTTCGGGACATTTTTTAGCTTAAAATTTTTACTTATAAATAATTAGAGAAAGGAAGGTTAGCATGAAAACCTATCGAAAAGAATTGCATTTTAATTTACCGACCAGACGGGGTTTGGTTAATATTACCGGAGAGGTCCAAAAAGCGATTGATGAAAGTACCATCAAAGAAGGAATTGCATTGATTAATCCCATGCACATTACCGCTAGTGTCTTTATCAATGACGATGAAAGCGGACTTCATAATGATTACGAGCGGTGGCTTGAAAAATTAGCACCCGAAAAGCCCTACGACCAATACCAGCACAATAGTTTTGAAGACAATGCCGATGCCCACTTAAAACGGACCATTATGGGCAGAGAAAGCGTGGTTGCAATCAGCAAGGGGAAATTAGATTTTGGGACTTGGGAGCGGATTTTTTATTTTGAGTTTGATGGAAAAAGAGATAAACGGGTTTTAATTAAGATTATCGGTCAATAGGCTATAAAACCATCTGGCAAGATTAAATGCCATGCTTAAGGGGAGTTAAAAAATGAAAAAACTAATAAAAAGCGGCTATTTGCTGGTGTTTATAGTAATGCTTTTAAGTTTGATCTCAGTGGTGAGTGCCCAAGAAAAGGTTACTGAATTAAGCTGTGTCTATCGAACCCACGTCGAAAATAAGGGCTGGCTTAATTGGGCAAAAGACGGAGAAGACGGGGGGACCACTGGCCAAGGCCTTAGGATGGAAGCCCTTGAAATTAAGTTAGTAACCAACTTGGATCTTCAGGTGGAATACCGAACCCATGTTGAGAATTTAGGTTGGCAAGAATGGGTTAGCCAAGGGGAGCCTAGTGGGACAGATGGGCAAGGCCTTCGCCTAGAAGCCCTTGAAATACGCTTAGTTGGAAGCGATGCCGATAACTTTGATCTCTATTACCAAGTCCATGCCGAGAATTTTTCGTGGCTTGATTGGGCTAAAGAAACTAAATCAGCGGGGACTCAAAATTTAGGTCTACGCCTAGAAGGAATTCGGATTGTGCTTCTAAAAAAAGGGGAGCTTCCCGCCGGAGACTTTAGGCGTCCTTTCGTCGATGGCAGTGTGGTCTCATCTTATCAGACCCATGTTCAGAATGATGGCTGGCAAGACTTTAAAAATGATGGAGAAATGTCTGGCACTAGTGGACGAGGCTTAAGGCTCGAAGCCATTAGAATCCAACTTGCTAGTCAAGATTATGATTTAGGTCTTGAATACGAGACTCAGATTGAAAATATTGGTTGGCAGGGCTTTAAAGGCCAAGGCGACCTTAGTGGCACCCAAGGCCTGGGTTATCGGCTTGAAGCCATTCGGATTAGGTTAACCGGGGCCGACCAGGATTTATATGACCTTTATTATCAGGTCCATGCCCAAAATTATGGCTGGATGGACTGGGCCAAGAATGGTGAGAATTCAGGGACAGAAGGGATGGGCCTACGCCTAGAGGGCATTCGCATAAAAGTAATGCCCAAAGGAATGCCAGGTCCGGGATCGCAGGAGTTACCTTTTTTGACCAACCGGATTTCCCTTGACTACCGGGCCCATGTTCAAAATAGGGGTTGGCAAGATTGGAAAACAAAAGGGGAAGTCAGCGGCACGGTAGAAGAGGGACTACGGCTAGAAGCCCTTGAAGTGAAGGTAAAGAATGAAGGCTATGATGTCTCCGTTTCTTATCAGGTGCATATCCAAAATAAGGGTTGGCAGGATTGGAAGTCTGATGGCGATCTAGCCGGAACCATTGGCGAGAATTTACGCATTGAGAGTGTTCGCCTTAAATTAAGTGGGAAAGATGCTAAGATGTGCGATCTTTATTATGAGCCTTGCACCCAAGGCTTTAACTGGCTACCTTGGCTAAGAAGTGGTGAAAGTGCTGGCTATACGGGCAAGTCTTTAAGATTAGAGGGCTTAAAACTTTTGATTCTTCCTAAGGGAAGTCCAGCTCCCAACAATACCAAACAAGCCTTAGGGTCTTTAACGCAATTAGTTAATAAAAATAATAGTATCCCATCAACGTATCGTCCCGAGGATTTAGTCGTGGTTAACTTACTTTCAACTAGGACGACCCAGCTTCGGGCTAGTGCCGCAAAAGCCTTGACCGACTTATTTAAGGCCGCTAATAATTATGGTTTAAATCTTTATTGTGCCTCTGGCTATCGGTCTTATGAGACCCAGGCCTCTATCTATCAGTCCTATGTTAATTCCTATGGCCTAGAAGCGGCAGAGCTTATTAGTGCCAGACCGGGAACCAGTGAACATCAACTAGGCCTTGCCATGGATGTGACCAGTGTCTCGGCAGGCTTTGATCTGATCGAGAGTTTTGCCAATACGGCAGAGGGTCAATTTATTAAAAATAATGCCCACCATTATGGCTTTATTATTCGTTATCCCAAGGATAAAACGCATATTACCGGCTATGCCTATGAGCCTTGGCATCTTCGCTATCTTGGTGTTGAAGTGGCAGAGACTATTTATGAAAGTGGAAAAACCATGGAAGAGTTTTATGGTATTTATTAAAGTGGATAGAGAAATGAAAAATGGTGGTTTTTTATCCAATCGAGAGTGGATAAAGACTTGACGAGAAGCAAAAGAATGGATACCATTAAAGAAAAGAATCTTTATCATTTAATAATAATACGGAGGTGAAATTGTGAGTGAAGAAATAACAGATTATCCATGGGCCTTGTTTAATTTGGGAAATGAAATTTATGCCGTATCGAGTAAGTATATTAAATCGATTTTTATTTTAGAAGATGTCATTAGCTTACTCGATGCAAAAGATTATGTTCGTGGGGCCGTTAATCTACGGGGCGATATTATCGGCCTAGTCGATACCCGAAAATTTTATGGCATGGATTCAGTCCAAGAGGAAACGAAGCAATTTATGGGGGTTATGGAGGAGCGAAAGCAAGACCATATAAAATGGCTTAATGAGTTGGAAGATTCGGTCAATGACCAAAGAGCCTTTACATTAACGACTGATCCCCATGCCTGTGGATTTGGTAAGTGGTATGATAGCTATAAAACTGAAGACGTGATGATTGATTATCTTTTGAAAAAATTTGATGAACCCCATAAAAAGATTCATCAGGTGGCCAAAGAAGTGAAAAGGTTACAAGACGAAGATAAATATCAAGAAGCACTGGACTTTATTGAAAAAGCAAAAGAACGTGAATTAAAAGTCATGGTTAATCTTTTTGATACCCTATGTGTGGAATACCGCGATAGTCGCCGTGAATTAGCCATTGTTATGGAGGATGAAGATACCGGCAAACAAATGGGCATTACGGTAGACCGAGTCTTGGCGATTGAGGGAATCCGTGATGAGGATGATCAGGTAGCTGAGAAAATGCCGATGATTGCTAATGAAAGTTTGCGCCTAGGAAAAAGAGAAAAAGATGGGGCACCGATATTCTTAATTGATGAGCAACATTTTTTAAATTTATAGCTTTTGATAAAGTGAGTCTTTATACAAATGACCGGAAAGTAGCTTATCGTTCTGGTCATTTTTTTTGCGATCAAAAATAAGAGCCATAATGAAGAAAAAGGATAAGGATATTTTGTGTTTAATCAAAAAAAAGGGGTAAGTAGCTTATATAACAATTTATATCATTAGGGAGGTAAGAGAATGAAGTATCAAATTGTAAAAGAGTTTCCCCACCCAATATTGGAGAAATGCAAAAAGCCGGTTGTTTCTATTTATATTGATACCAAGATAAAAAAACCAGAAAGTTTTGAAAACCCAATTCGCTTTAAAAATTTAGTAAAGGAAGCACAACGATTATTGCAGGACAAAGCCCATAAAAATTTCAAAGCTCTTTTCGATCTTTTTGAAGAAATGGAAACAGATCGATTATTTTGGGAATCAGCGTCCCAAGGGATTGCTATTTTAGCTGATGATGAGGAATGCATTATCTATAAATTACCCATTAATGTTCCTAATCAGGCCATTGTTGCCGATAGTTTTTACATTAAACCCTTATTAAAAAGTTATCAGTCCAGTGGATTATACCATGTCATGAATTTGACAAGAGATAGTTTTACCCTCTATGAGGCGGACCGAAAAGAAATTTTTCAAGTGCCTGTTAGCGACGAACATTCAACCCTCGAAGGTGTTTTGGGTAAGGAAAAGACAAATCCCCACCTTAGTGTAGGTTCTTATGGGACCGGCGATCAGACCATGTATCATGGACACGGTAGTGCTAAGGATGAAAGAGAGGTCGATCAGGAACGGTTTTTTAGGTATGTTGATAATTATATTATTGAGCAATATTCTAACGCCTATAAGATTCCCTTAATTTTAGTGGGTTTGGATGAAAACCAAGGTGAATTTAGAAAGATTTCAAAAAACCCCTATCTGATTGATGAAAATGTCAAAGGCGATAGCGAATCGCTTAATTTAAGAAAACTACACACAAAGGTTCAATCGGT
This sequence comes from uncultured Lachnospiraceae bacterium, assembly GCA_964545675.1. Taxonomy (GTDB): domain Bacteria; phylum Bacillota; class Clostridia; order Eubacteriales; family Eubacteriaceae; genus Acetobacterium. The sequence continues at coordinate 8,797 of CAZJGM010000036.1, forward strand.
GATGAAAGAAATTTTTGATCAGGATATGAAAAAGCGGATGAAAAAATTTGCCGAAGCCCATGCTAAAGATATGGGATCTGATGACATGGTCCAGATTGGAAAAGCGATTGTTGAAGGAAAGGTTGCTACGCTTTACCTCGATGGCAGTAAGGTTCATCCGGGTCGTTTTGATCCAAAGCTAGGGACCATTATTGAGGATGAATTAGTTAGTCCTTATATTGGAGATATTTACGACGATATGGCCGAGGCGGTCCTTAGTCTTGGTGGTGAAGTAATTATCCTAGAAGAAGCCGATATGCCGACAGAAAGAGACATTGCAGCGATTTACCGCTATTAGAATTAAAAACAGGCCCATAAGGGTCTGTTTTTAATTAGGGACCCTTAGAAAAGTCAGAAAGAATCGCTAAACGATGAGGGCATGTTTACATAAGCAAAAATAACATCAAAGACGGAATATTTTTTAAAAATAATTAAAAATACGAAAAAAGCTGTACAAATGGCTAAATATGTGGTTAAATTTAAATGTAAAACAATTAAGGAGATAAGGATGATACGAGTAGGGATTGGTTATGATGTCCATCGTTTAGTGGAAAATCGTGCCCTCATTTTAGGCGGTGTAAAAATAGATCATTATTTAGGACTCTTAGGACATTCTGATGCTGATGTCCTGATTCATGCCATTATGGATGCACTCCTTGGGGCCTTGGCCTTAGGCGATATTGGGACTCATTTTCCTGATACAGACAGTCAGTATAAGGATAGTGACAGCCTCTTATTATTAGAAAAAGTTGGCCAGCTGGTCGCAGAAAAAGGCTACATAATCAATAATATCGATTCGACGGTGATTGCTCAAGCACCTAAATTAAAACCTTATATTAATAGGATGATTGAGAACATTGAAAAAACTTTGGACTTGCCTAAAAATCGGGTAAATGTTAAAGCAACGACAGAAGAAGGCTTGGGATTTACCGGAAGACAAGAAGCGATTGGGGCAAATGCTTTAGTAAGCTTAGTGAGGGGAGAAAAAAATGATTGCGATCATTGCAGCAATGGCGAGTGAAGTTCGAGATCTTAAAGAATCAATGGAGGATACCTTTAAGATCCACCACGGTGGATTGACCTTTATCAAAGGCAGGCTTGAGGGGAAAGAAATTGTTCTTGTCCAGTCGGGCGTGGGCAAGGTAAATGCTGCCATCTGCACCCAAATCTTAATTGATCTTTTTAAAGCCGAGATATTGATTAATTTGGGTGTAGCCGGGGCGGTTGATCCGGCTTTGGCCCTAGGCGATATTGTTATTTCAACAGACTCCGTCCAATATGATATGGATGCCAGAGCCTTTGGCCATCCACTTGGGGAGATCCCCAATTTGGATGTGACTTTTTTTAAAGCCGATAAAAATTTAATTGAAAAAGCAGAAAATGCGGCCAAGGCACTAGGGATTACCTATTTTAAGGGACGGGTAATGACCGCCGACTTGGGCGTAAATTCACCAGCCTTAAAGGAACGTTTATTGAGGGAGTTCAAAGGTTTATGTGTTGAAATGGAAGGGGCGGCCATCGGTCAAGTGGCGATGGTTAATCGTATTCCCTATGTGATTATTCGTTCAATTTCAGATAATGCCGATGATAATCAATTGGCAGATTACCAGGAAAATCTTGAGCGTTCAATTAAAAAAGGTGCCATGCTGGTCAAAGACTTAATCAAAAACTTAAGATAAGGAGCCAAGTGATGTTTGATTTAGAGCTACGGCCAACTTGGGCCGAAATTGACTTAGATGCCTTGGTTCATAATTTTGAAGAAGTTCGGCGAATTGTTGGGGTCGAGGTAAAAATTCTGGGTGTCGTAAAGGCTGATGCCTATGGGCATGGGGCACTAGAGTGCGGAAAAGCCTTGCTTGAAGCTGGGGTGGATGCCTTGGCTGTGGCCTTTATCGATGAAGCCATCGCCCTGCGTCAAAATGGGATCACCGATGAGATCTTGTTACTGGGTTATACATCAAAAACGATGATTAAGGATTTGATTCATTGGCAATTGACACCGACAGTTTACCAATGGGATTTTGCCCAGGCCCTTTCCGACTATTGCCAAAGAGCCTCGCTTGTTTGCCCGATTCATATCAAAATTGATACCGGCATGGGTCGACTTGGTTTTTCTTGGCAAGAGGCCGCTCAAGTAATTGAAGAAATAAGCAGCCTAGATGGTCTTTTGATTGAAGGGGTCTACAGTCACTTTTCGACTGCGGATGAAAATGATAAAAGCTTTACCATGACCCAATGGCGGCGTTTTAGGGAGATTATTGATAAATTAAATGACAAAAAGATAAGGGTTCCCCTTGCCCACATTGCTAATTCAGCGGGATTATTTGATTTAGAAGGCCTTCACTTGGATATGGTCAGACCGGGAATTATCCTTTATGGCCTTTATCCATCGGAGATGGTTGACCGCCGGAAAATTGATTTAAAGCCGGTGATGTCTTTTAAAACACGGATTATCCATATCAAGAAGATCCAAGCGGGGGATTCATTAAGTTATGGACGGACCTACCAGGCTAAAGAAGAACGTTTAATTGGAACTTTAGCCCTTGGTTACGCCGATGGTTTGCCAAGGCTTTTATCCAATAAAGCTTTTGTTTATATCAAAGGCCAAAAGCTTCCGATAGTGGGGAATATTTGCATGGACCAGTGTATGGTTGATCTGACTGACCTTGAAGATGTCGCCTTATACGATCAGGTTGAGATTTTTGGCAACCATATTTCGGTCGATGAATTGGCCAAAAAAATTGGCACCATTAATTATGAGTTAATTTGTATGGTTAATAAACGTGTTCCCCGGCTTTATCTTAAAGATGGTAAAGTAGCTTATATAAAAAGAATGGTTTTAGGGAAACAAGAATATTAAGAAAGATAAAAAAGGAGATTGTTATGGCATTTTTAGACGAAACAGTAAAAGAAGTACGGCGCGACATTGTTCGAATGATTGGAAAAGCGAGCTCTGGTCATCCCGGGGGATCCTTATCTTCGGCAGAAATCTTGACCTTATTGTATTTTGAGCAAATGAATGTGGATCCCAAAAACCCACAAGCAAAAGATCGCGACCGCTTTGTCTTATCAAAGGGTCATGCGGCACCGGTTTTATATGCAACCCTAGCTGCAAAAGGTTATTTTCCCAAGGAAGAATTAGACCACCTGCGACAACTTGGTTCCATGCTCCAAGGCCATCCCGATATGCGAAAGACACCAGGCGTTGATATGTCAACGGGTTCTTTAGGCCAAGGGATTTCAACGGCAGTGGGCATGGCTTTAGGTGGAAAAATTGATAAGGCAGACTTTAAGGTCTTTGCCCTATTGGGTGATGGTGAACTGCAAGAGGGCTTAGTTTGGGAAGCCGCTATGGCGGCGGGCCACTATAAACTGGATAACTTGATTGCCTTTGTCGATAATAATAATTTGCAAATTGATGGGGCAGTTTGTGATGTTATGTCGCCTTATCCGATTGATAAAAAATTTGAGGCCTTTAAGTGGAATACCATCGTCGTTGAAGATGGCAATGATTTTGATCAATTACGGCTAGCGATAGAAAAAGCCAAAGAGGCAAAGGGCCAGCCAAGTGTCATTATTTGTAAAACGGTTAAGGGAAAAGGGGTTTCTTTTATGGAAAATCAAGCAGGATGGCATGGAAAAGGCCCAAATCCTGAACAGGTAAAACAAGCATTAAAGGAATTGGAGGCGTAAAAAAATGGCAGAAAAAAAATCAACACGACAAGCGTATGGTGAATATTTAGTTAAATTAAGTGAACGAATTGACGATTTAGTCGTCCTGGATGCCGATCTTTCGGGGGCGACAAAAACCGATTTTTTTGCAAAATCGTGCTCGGACCAGCATTTTAATTGCGGGGTCGCTGAAGCAAATTTGATGGGCATGGCCGCTGGACTAGCAGCGGTTGGAAAAGTTGTCTTTGCCAGTACCTTTGCAATTTTTGGGGCTGGTCGGGCCTATGAAATTATTCGCAATAGTATTTGTTATCCAAGTCTTAGTGTCAATATCGCCTTAACCCATTCCGGTATTTCAGTTGGGGAAGATGGAGGGTCGCATCAGGCGATTGAAGATATCGCCCTGATGCGGGTGATCCCTAATATGACTGTTTTATGCCCAGCTGATGCTGTTGAAACAGAAAAAATGATTGATGCCGCCATTGAAATAGATGGACCCGTCTTTATTCGCTTGGGCAGAAGTGATGTTCCAATTCTTTTTGATCAAGATTATGACTTTAAAGTAGGCCAGGCCAATCTTTTAGAAAAGGGTACACAAGCGACTATTATTGCCGTTGGTCTAATGGTTGAAGCAGCCCTTGAAGCGGCAAAAATACTAAAGGATCAAGGCATTTCGGTTTCGGTTGTTAATATGGGAAGCATTAAACCCATCGATGTTGAGGCCATTAAAGATGCCGCCCTTAAAACCGGGGCCATTGTCACCGCTGAAGAACATAGTATAATTGGTGGCTTAGGTGGCGCCGTGGCAGAGGTTTTAGGACAAGTAGCACCGGTTCCCCTAGAGCGAGTTGGGGTTAAGGACCGCTTTGGCCAATCGGGAAAAGTAGGACCTTTATTGGAAGAATATGGTTTAACCGCTAAAGATATTGTTGCGGCCGTTAAAAAAGTAATTAAACGAAAATAACACTTTAAGCCTCGGCAATTTTGCTGGGGCTTTTTTGGCGGAGTAATTTAATGAGTATAAAAAAAGAATCTGTCATTATCAGAGAATTAATGGTATATTCAAATAAAATAAGTGCTAGAAAGGACGATAATGATGGCATTAAAAGATAAATTAATAAAACAGGGAGTATCGACAAAATTGCTAGACGATGTGGAGAAATTCAAAAAATCTTATCCCCTTGACCAGGAACTCCTCGGCCGGGTCCCCCGAACAGAAATTGTTTTTTATGGCAAGGACATCTGGTCCATGTGCATCGCTGCGATTTTAGAGGGTGAGAACATTCTCTTATCGGGGCCAAAGGCAACGGGTAAAAATGTTTTAGCCGATAATATTTGTGAATTGTTTGCTAGGCCCCAATGGAACACCTCATTTCATGTTAATACCGATAGTACCAGTTTGATCGGAACCGATACCTTTATTGATGATGAGGTGAGATTAAGACGGGGTTCGGTCTATGAATGCGCCGTTAATGGTGGCTTTGGCGTATTCGACGAGATTAATATGGCCAAAAATGATGCCTTGGTCGTTCTTCATTCAGCCCTGGATTATCGAAAGATTATTGATGTGCCGGGCTATCAAAAAATTAAGCTTCATGAAGCAAGCCGCTTTATTGGCACGATGAACTATGACTATGCCGGAACAAAAGAATTAAATGAAGCCTTAGTCTCACGCTTTATGACCATTGACATCCCGCAGATTGAAGAAGAAACCTTGATGCTTATTCTTAGGGAAAACTTTCCCGGTGCTAATGCCGAGATATTGGGCCAATTTGCCGGTGTCTTTTTAGATTTGCAAGAAAAATCACAAAATGCTGAAATTTCAACAAAATCGGTTGATTTAAGAGGCTTAATGGGAAGCTTAAAAACAATTAAACGGGGTTTAAAGCCGACCTTAGCCATAGCCATGGGGGTCAGTGGAAAAACCTTTGACCAGTATGAAAAGGAAATTGTTGCCGATGTCATTCGCACCCGCATTCGTGAATCATGGCAAGCGTCGGATGTGTTTTAGCAAGCCGGATCTCGAAAAAAGGAGGATGGGCTGATGAGTCAAGAAAAATCGCTTTATCAGAATTATGAATTTGATAATCGCATGTCAAATGTGATGTGGACCATCTCTGGCAATTACGATGACAGGATTGACCCTGGCGAAGAGCGTTTTATTTCCGAAAATGTGGCCCTTTACCATGCGGTTACAGCTGGTGGTCGGCGAAAATACATTGATTGGCCGGCGGTTAAAGACTATCTCCTTAAGCGTTACCGGGCCGGTTTTAAGAAAGAGATTCTGCTTGGCTTGATTGCCTTAGCAAGTGATGTCGTAATTGAGGAAAAAGTAATACGTGACCGACCTGGGGTTTATGATATTCGTAAAAAAGCCTACCAGGATATAGTCAAAAACGATTATAAATTTCTTAGTGGTGATCTTCTTGAAAAAACACGTTATGCAATGGCCCTCGAAAAAATTGGACAAAGTCCTAAAATGGATAAGAAGACCAAGCATTTACGGGATGATTTGTTGGCACTTGCCAAGTACCCCGACACAGCTGGCTTTCTGGCTGGTATTGATCATATCTATCGTAAATATTTTCCTTTGCAAGAAGGCAAGGATGATGCCAATGCTGATAATGGGGAAGAGGGAATGCGAGGGGATTCTCTAGCTAAAGAAAGCTCTCGCAATGAGGAAGAATCAGAGGTTGAAGCAGCAGTAAAAGAGATGGCCGAGGCCTTGGTCGGGCAGTCGTGGTCAGAGACTGATCTAAAAGAGAGTGAAGAAGATAATCAATTACTAAAGATTCAAGAAGAGGACTTAGAGAAAAATAAAGAAGACGTGGCTTATTATTATGGGGAAGCGTTTTTATCCGCCTATGAAAGACGAAAGCTTGAAAATAAGGTTTGTCAAGGAGCCCATGGCAATTGTCGCATCCATCTAACCGATGGGGTGGTCCGCAGTAAAAGTGACAATGACTTCCAAAAAAAATATATCCAGCGTAATCAAATCCGAAACATGCAAGCCTTTGCGGCAAATGAAAGGGTTTATAAAGGCAATATTAATAAACTTAAAGATAGTATCTTAAGGACTTTGATTGAAGAAAGATTGGCCGATCCGATTTCAGCCGATAGTGGGACCTTAGTTGCAAATAAGCTATGGCGGATTAAACGGAGTCCCAACACAAAAGTTTTTGTCAAGACAATGGCTGATAGTAAAAGGTCTTACGTCGTTGATATTCTTATCGATGCAAGCGGATCGCAACGGCGCAAGCAAGGCCAAGTAGCCATTCAGGCCTATATTCTTGCCCAGGCTCTGACCTTAATAGGCCTGCCTAATCGGGTCATTGGTTTTTCGAGTTTTCTTGATTATACGGTCCTTAAACGCTTTAGAGATTATCAGGATCCCTTATCGGCCAATGACAATATCTTTGAGTACTTTTGTGCTGGCAACAATCGTGACGGCCTAGCGATTCGGGCAGCAAGCTATGCCTTAGCCAAACGCGATGAAGATAATAAGATCTTAATTGTCCTTAGCGATGGTCGGCCCAATGATGTTCAAGTGGAAATGTGGCGTAGCCGGGATGACCAAGCCTATAGTGGCCAAAAGGCGATTATGGATACAGCTAAAGAAGTCCGGGCCGTGCGCAAGCAAGGGATTTTAGTTCTGGGTGTCTTTACCGGAAAAGAAGCCGATTTAAAGGCCGAACACCTTATTTATGGAAAAGATTTTGCCTATATTAAGGATATTAACCGTTTTGCTGAGATTGTTATTAAATACCTTAAGCAAATTATTATAAATTAAAGCGTTAAAGACCAAAAGCCCCTCCTAGCAACAATTTTAAAAGTATGACTAGGAGAGGCTTTTGATTAACGTTTTAAGAATTTTTTAATTCATCACCCAAGCACCAATTAACTCGTCTTCCTGGCTGGTCTTTGTCGCCAGGAACATAAACATCAAGTACAAGATTTTCCAATTTCTCAATTGATTCTTGGTCGCCCAGATCGTGGGCTTTTTGATATGCCTTTCGAACCCAAGTCGGTGTGAGTTTTTGGAAATCACCGGCTTCAGTTTGAATATAATCCTTACGGATATTTAATTTACCATCAGTGACTTTGCTTGAATATCGAAATGCCATGTTAACCTCCCTATTTTATTTCTCTTCTTATTTATCTTTATGATAACAGCTGGTATAATAATATGTAACCCTAAAATGATTATTTATGCATAATTTCAATTTTTTTGGGGAATTATCAAACAATGCTTTTTATTTTCCCTCAAAAAGCAGGAAAAATGCAGGTATAGGGCAAAAAGTTTAATTGCTATGGATAAGAAAGCAAGGTAGAATAGTAAGGGTAAGAAATTTATGATGAGTTAAATAGAGTAAGACTATTGATAAATGGTATGAAGGGATGAGAAAAATGGAACTAAGGAATAAGCTCAGTTTTGGAGCAATTAGGATTGATCAGCTGTTAGAAGACTACTTTGATCGCGATAAAATTCTTGGTTATTGTAAGGCCTGCCCCAATTATAAGAAAAATTGGTCATGTCCGCCCCACCAATTTGATGAGAAAGTATTTTTAAAAGAATTTAAATATATCCACCTGATAGGCAGGCAATACCAGGTCCCTAAAAATGATATTAGAAAGATTAGAGACCCTAAGGCAATTTCTGATTATTGCACCCAAAAAAGCGAGGCCATGAAGGTGATGACTTGGAAGACCTTGCTAGAGATCGAAAACGAGCTGACCGGAGTAATCGGCCTTATTCCCGGTAGCTGCCCAATTTGCCCGGCTCAGGGAATGACTTGTAGCAGAGAAAGTGATCAGCCTTGTCGCTTTCCTAATTTAATGCGCTATTCCCTTGAATCACTGGGATTTAATGTCGCTGACTTGATTAAATACGAAGTTGGTATGATGATGAAATGGCCTGAAAACCAACGTTTGCCAGACCAATTAACCGCAGTTGCCGGGATCTTATGCAATGAGGAAATTCCCAAAGAGGTCCTTAAAAAATACTTTCCTGATAAAAAGAAATCCTGGGTCAAATACGACGAAACAGAATTGGATACCCAGTTTAAAACCAGTGTTTTGATTAAACCATCAGAAACCATTCATGGGGCTAAAGTAACCACTAAAAAAACGAGCATTATTGATGAAGAAATCCCGGCCTATAAACCACGTAAAAGTTGGATTAATTATAAGGGCCAAGTGGACGAAGAATTTATAAAAAAGCCAGACCCCTTAAGGGTGACGGTTCAAGGAGAAGACCAAAGCGTTCTTGAGCCTGAGGGACATGAAAGCAATGATTACTTAGATGTTTTTGAAAGTGGACAAAAGTTAGCAGAAAAG
>CAZJGM010000037.1:0-17683 GCA_964545675.1 uncultured Lachnospiraceae bacterium
CAATCATTGAAGAAAATTACAAAGCCATCCCCTTGACCAAGGATGCCATCGTCTGGTGGTTGTCTAAATACAAAAATAACGACGCAGATGAAGAAATCATCCGGTCGTTTATTAATGCGGTTTACGTGAACGAAGATCAGATCACGGTTTTCTATAATTATTCTCAAAATAATTCGACCTATACATCAGAACAGTTCGAAAATTTGAGTTCAAGTGATTACGAAATGGTGATCCCGATTGGACTTGAACCAACGACCCCTACCATGTCAAGGTAGTGCTCTACCAGCTGAGCTACGGAATCACTGCAATTACTAACTTATTTTACCCGATCTTTTGCAAAAAGTAAAGCATTTTTAAAAAGTACTTTCTACTAGTCTACTGGTTTTTTCTCCTAAATAAGGGTATAATCAAAATAAATTATCAGATTACTGATTTATTAAAAAAAGTTTATTTTTTTTGATCAAAATAAAAGAAAATGAGGTTTAAAAGATGAATGGTTATACAAGAGAAGAACTTCGAGAAAATCAGAAATATTTAGAATTACTTTCGCAAAAATTTCCTAATATTACTAGTGCCGTCGGCGAAGTCGTTAATTTAAAGGCCATCCTTAATCTTCCCAAAGGAACGGAACACTTTTTAACCGATATCCATGGTGAACACGAAGCCTTTAACCATGTTATGCAAAACGCCTCTGGTGCCATTAAACGAAAATTGCATCAGGAACTTGGCAACACTATTTCCATTGATGAGTTAAATGAATTGGCTACTGTTATTTACTATCCCGAAGAAAAAATTGATTTAATCAAGCGGGAAAAAGATAAGGCCTCCCTTGATAATTGGTACGAATTAACAATTTATCGACTGGTAAAAATATGCCGGGAAGCGGCCTCAAAATATACCCGGTCCAAGGTACGAAAAGCCCTTCCCGCCGATTTTGCCTATATCATGGAGGAACTTCTGCAAGAAGATGAACACCGCTTCGATAAAAGAGAATACTACCATCAAATTATTGAAAGCTTAGTTGAGCTTGGCCGAGCCAAACACTTTATTGTTCAAATCACTGCCGTCATCAAACGTTTAACCATTGACCACCTTCACATTATTGGCGATATCTACGACCGTGGAGCCGGTCCCCATGTGGTCATGGACAACCTGATGAGCCACCATTCGATTGACCTTCAATGGGGCAACCACGATATTCTCTGGATGGGAGCTGCCGCTGGAAACGCTGCTTGTATCGCTTGCGCCGTCCGAATTGCCCTAAGATACGCCAATATGAGCGTCCTCGAAGATGGTTATGGGATCAACCTTCTTCCCCTTGCCACCTTTGCTGACCGGGTTTACCTTAACGATCCCTGTGAGCAATTTAAGCCAAAAATCTCTGATGATGGTTCGGTTTCTGAATCAGAAATCGATTTGATGACCAAAATGCATAAGGCTATTTCCATTATCCAATTTAAGCTCGAAGAAATAATCATTAATAATCATCCCGAATACGAGATGGAAAAAAGAAAGATGTTACGCAACATTAATTATGAGGATAATACCATCGAGATTGAAGGCCTCGTCTACCCCCTAAACGACCATAATTTCCCGACCATCGATCCTCTCGATCCTTGTAAACTGACCGAGGACGAAGAACGTGTCATGGACCGTCTGATTTATGGCTTTTTACACGGCGAACGAATTCAACGCCATATCCGCTTTCTCTATGCCAAGGGGTCCATGTACAAGGTCTTTAACGACAATTTGCTTTTCCACGCCTGTATCCAAGTTAATGAGGATGGCAGCTTTAAAGAACGGACCATCGATGGAAAAACATACTCTGGCAAAAAACTAATGGATAAATATGATCAAATGGCTAGAGAAGCCTTCTTTAGCAAGGAAGCCGATCCCGAATATCGCAGCACTGATTTTTTGTGGTACCTGTGGTGTCATGGCGACTCCCCCTTATTTGGAAAAGATAAAATGGCCACCTTTGAGCGGTATTTTATCGATGATAAGACCACCCACAAGGAACATTATTGTGCTTTTTACCACTTAATCGATCGTGAGGATTCTGTTCTGGCTGAAAAAATACTCCTTGAATTTGGTGTCTGTCCGGAGGATGGCCACCTGATTAACGGCCATATCCCCGTCAAAACCACGTCTGGGGAAAGTCCAATTCGGGCTAAAGGGAAACAACTGGTTATCGACGGGGGCTTTGCCAAGGCCTATCAAAAAACAACGGGAATTGCTGGCTATACCCTTACCTTTAATTCCTACGGCCTCGTCTTAATCAGTCACGCCCCCTTTGAATCGGTTCAAAAGGCCATTACCGACGGGGTCGACATTAAATCGACCATGGTTGTCGTCGAAAAAGTACTGGACCGAAAACGAGTCAGAGACACCGATACAGGCCGGGTGATCAGCGGGCAGATTCAGGATCTAATGATGTTAATCATGGCCTATCGAAAAGGAATTATTAAAGAAAAACTCTATTAAAAAAAAGCCCTCGGGCTTTTTTTTAATTCAGCATTAATTCCAATTGACAAAGAAGGGTTTTCTCTTGATTTAAAATTTCAACTAAATAAGAATTTTCTTGACACTTTTGCGTATTTACCACAACCCGGTCACCATAGAAACATTGGGCCTTAAAAACCATCTTGGCCCGCTTTAAAACTTTTGTCTGAATGGTTGCTAATGGCAAGCTTTCAATGGCCCAAGCCAGATAATGGACATGGTTGACATGGTGGTTAACATCAATATCTAGAAAGCGAACATCAAAATATTTTTGGCTGATGATGTTTTTTACCCTTGGGATCCGTCTAAAAATCGGTTCCTTTTTTTCAAAACAACCATAAGCATCAAATTCTTTATGTTTGTCAATCGGCTCCATTTTGCCGGTTTCCCGATTAATCAACAACCACTGGGTATCGGCATAGATTGAAGGTAGTTTGTTTTCTCTCTCCATGCTAAAACGCCGAACAGCGCAATAGCGGTCCATGCCAGTCGCTTGAGTCTTAATTTTTATACTTTCTTTGTATTTGGGATAATCATTAAAATGAATATCATACTTTACCAAAAACCAAGCCAGTTGATTTTCCACTAAAAAGTCCCCACCAAGCCCTAACTTTTCCCCTTGGTTAGTACTGGTTTCTTGAAAATAATTCATCGCTTCAGTCGGCAGTAACTTCCCATAAATATCAGCCTCGTAACAGGCAACACGCTTTATTTCTTCTGCAATTTTTCCCATCTTAGCCCCTATTCAAAACTACGTCTATATAAACTAATCCCATCAAGGCTCCAATTCTGCTGGCTAAAGTCGCCCGGTTCCACCCGGTTCAAGGCTTCTTCCATGGTATACATGCGGGCATCAATCATATCGATATGGTGGAGCAATTCAGCCTCTGGAAACATCGGTCGTTTGGGACTGCCATATTCCGGATGATAATGGTGGGATAAAAGCATGTGTTTAAGAAGCATTAAACATTCTGGATCCGTGCCTAATTCTTGGCCAATCAGTTCCAGTTCAACGATTTCTTGGGTGATATGCCCAAGTAATTTCCCTTCGGGCGTATAATCAGAGACTGATCCGTTTTCATCCGATACCATCTCATTGACTTTGCCGATATCATGAAGAATCACCCCGGCATAAAGAAGGTCTCGATTAATAAAGGGATAGATTCCCGCTAAGCCTCTGGCAATTCGTAACATCGAATAAAGATGATAAAGTAAGCCCCCCTTAATGGCATGATGGTGTTTTTTAGCCGCCGGAAAGTATCTTAGCGTTTCAGTATGTTTGTCAAATATCTTTTTGGTAATTTCTTTAATATCCTTATTTTCAAACTGATCAATGATATCCTTGATGGCATCAAGCATAAGATCAATATCAATGGGGACCGTCTCAATATAATCATCAATCGAAGCTTCATCTTCCTCAACTAAGCGCATTTTTTCAACAATTAGTTGCAGGCGTTTATTAAACTCTTGAATTCTTCCCTTAATTTTTACCAGCTTGCCATTGGTAAAGAGGACTTCTTCATCGGCCTTAACATCCCATTTTTTTGCGTCAATCTCATCGAAATTTGTATCTGTTAAGACCATATTAAAATAACGGCTGCCATTAGAGGCGGTCTTTGTTAATTGTGACTTGATAAATAAGTAACCCAAATAGTCTTGCCCTTTTTTTGCGTTTTTTATGTCCAAATTGTTCTCCATTTCTTCATTCTATTCGTCATTTTCTTTAAATCGCTCAGGATATTTTTTCCTATAAGCCTCTAGGCCCTTTTCTAATAATAACATGGCTCGTTTCATATCCTTGGCATTTAAAACATAGGCTAAGCGCACCTGATCTTCTCCGTCTAACGGATTTAAATAAAAATCATTGGCCGGAGACAAGAGAATGGTTTCATTTTCATAGGAAAAATCCTTAATCATCCATTCGATAAAATCAGCTGTTTTTTTAACCGGAAATTTTACCATAAAATAAAAAGCCCCTTTTGGCAATTTACAAATCACACCTGGTATGGCCTGCAAGCCTTCGTAAACGATTTTTCGCCGATAAGTGTATTCATCCAAGATTTCTTTAAAAAATTCATGGTCGAGGGTCATTAGTTCTGCCGCCCCAATCTGATCGATAATCGATACCGATAGGCGCATTTGACAAAGTTTTTTAATACTTAGCTTAAAGGCTTTATTCTTAGAGACAATCAGTCCAATCCGGGCCCCACAAGCACTATAACGCTTAGAAATACTATCGACAAGAATAACATGGTCTGCCAGCTGCTTGTTTTGAGCCGGACTTAAATAGAGACAATCATCGTATAGAAACTCGCGATAAACCTCATCGGTAACGATAAAAAGATCATGTTTAAGAGCTAAGTCTTCAAGGATTTCAAGCTCTTCTTTTAAATAAACCTTGCCCGTCGGATTACCCGGGTTTGTTATTAAGATGCAGCGGGTTCGATCGGTGATTAAGCCTTCAATCTCATCTTTTTGCGGCAATAAAAAACCATCTTCCACTTGGGTTTTTATGGCCACTAATTTTATATTGCAGGCAGCGGCAATCTCTTTGTAAATACTATAAAGAGGTTCTGCTGTTATAATTTCATCCCCTGGATCACAAATACTAATAAAGGTAAATAACAAGGCTTCACTGCCGCCATTTGTAATGTAGACATCATCCTTCGAAAAATCAAGACCTAGACGATTATAATAGGCGGCCGAGGTTTCCCTTAATTTTAAAAGACCTTCTGGTGCCTGATAAGAAATGACTTTATCGCTAAAGGCTCCAACAGCTTTTAAAAAGCAGGTCGGTGTTTTAATATCCGGTTGGCCAATATTCAGAAAATAAACTTTTTTACCTTCTTTTTGGGCCTCTTCAACCAGCGGATAATATTTAAGCAAAGCTGGTTCACTCATTTGATTGCTTCTTTTTGATGTTTTCATTTTCTCTCCCTCTATAAAGGATTTTCTAATCAAAATTATAAACCCAATCCCTAAAAAAAGCAAATGACCTGATGGAAAAAGCCTGATTCGACCATTAAAAATGATCAAATCAGGCTTAAGTCTTCTTTTAGAAAAAAACGTGTCTTTTCTTACTTATCCAAATCAGCTTTCATGGCTTTTTGGCCATAGGAATCGTTAAATTTAACGATCATCCGCTTCATCTCGTCTTCTTCCAGAATAACTGGTTTTCCAATTGCTCGTGCTTTTACATAAATTTCAGCACAGTGTTCAATCTGCTCAGCAATGTTAAAGGCATTAAGAATGTCTTTTCCACCGGTTATAAGGCCATGATTGGCCATAAAGGCAGCGTTGCGATCAACCATAGCGTCAAAGACGACTCGGGCTAATTCAGGTGTTCCAAACGACTCGTAAGTAGAGCAGCGGACATCAAGACCGGAAAAGGCTACTAAATAGCTAGATGCTGGCAAGCCTTCTCTTATGGTTGCAAGGACAGTTGAATAAACGGAATGGGTGTGAACAACGGCATCAATGTCATCTCGTTCAACATAGAAAATCGCATGCAAGCCATGCTCACTCGATGGTTTTCGCTTGCCATCGACGATATTTCCTTCAAGATCCATAACGACAACATCTTCTGGCTCCGTTTCAAAATAATCAATCCCACTTGGACTAATTGCCATTAAGCCTTTTTCCCGGTTAAGAATACTAATGTTTCCACCTGTTCCTTTGGTTAAACCGGCGGTGATTAATTTCTTACAATACTCAACAACATCTTCTCGTTCTTTTTGTAATAACATTTATTCTCCTTCTTAATTCAAAATTTATTTATCTTCATTCTATTTGCTGTCTTATTTATGAACGGTACTCATATAAGAGTTTTTTGCCATCCATAAATCGACGAATGTCAGATACAATCTGGATAGTGTGGTTAACTAAAACTTCATTGGTAGCCCCACCAATATGGGGAGTGATCACGACATTATCTAATTCTGCTACATAAGGATGATCGATGGCAATGGGTTCATTGGCATAAACATCAAAAGCTGCTCCAGCAATCCGTTTTTCCCTTAAGGCTTCAATTAAGGCTTTTTCATCTAAAATTGCCCCTCTTGAACTATTGATAAAATAGGCCGTTTCCTTCATTAAGGCGATCATTTCTTTGCTGATGATTCCTGTTGTCTCTGGGGTAATCTTCATGTGACAGGTGATAAAGTCAGCATTTTTCATCAAGTCTTCAAGCTCTTCGGCCTTTTTAATGCCAATTTCTTCAATATCAATCTCACAGAGGAAGGGATCATAAACCAACAGGCCCATGCCTAAGGCCCGAGCAATTTTTCCTACTCGGCGGCCAATGCTGCCATAACCAACAATGCCTAAGGTTTTTCCTTTAAGTTGTGTTCCCTTAAAGGTCATATAGGGTGCTTCGGCCGTCATGTCCCAAATCATATCGACGGCTAAGCCATCTTTTGTATCTTTTGCAGCTTGGGAATCTCCAGTATATTTGCCCTCTTTTAAGGCTTTATAGGCCATAGGAATGTTTCTGGCGATGGAGAGCATCAAACCAATGGTAAACTCGGCGGTCGTATCGGAGTTTCGACCCGGTGTATATATAACCGGAATTCCTTTTTCTTTAGCCGCTGCTAAATCGACGTTAACAGGGGTGGCGCGGGTGCAAGCGATCAACTTAAGATTCTTGGCATTATCAATCACATTTTTAGTAATATCGTCATAAGAAACGATAATAATATCAGCATCCTTGGTTTTTTCCATTAATTCAGCTTCGGTCATAATTGCTTTGCCAAGGGCCCAGCCATCAAGGGTTACATCCCCCATTTCATACAAAGGTTTTAATTCATTTTCACTATATTCAGCGGTAAAAAATATTTTCATTATCTTTCCTTCTTTTCTTTATTTAATCTTATCTGAATTCTTTTAAGATGTTTTCACGTTTGTACCAAAGGTCTTCATTGGCAATTCGGATGTCTTTGTATAAGTCATACATGGCATCATAAAGCTTGGTATGGGCGGGAATTGGTCGATAGATCCGTTCAAATTTACAACTTTTAGCAACCGCATCTTCATAATCCTTATAGGCACCTGTGGCTATACCAACCATCATGGCCGCCCCTTTAGCGCCAAATTCATTTCCGATTGATGCGGTCACTTCCATGCCGGTTACATCAGAAATCATTTGAGCCCACATGGGACTTTTAGCACCACCACCAGCAATAAAGATCGTTCCATTGCGATCAACACCTTGCAGGCAATCTTTAATGGAGAAACTAATCCCTTCATAAACGGCACGGATTAATACTTCTCTGGTCGTTCGTGAATTAATCCCAAAGAAATTTGCCTTGGCATAAGGATGATAAAAAGGAGCACGTTCGCCAGCTGCACTAATATAAGGATGGTAGATGACTCCGCCTGAACCAGCTGGAACAGCTTCAACTAAGCGGTCAATTTCTTTATAATCCTTGGTTTTTGAAATGTTTTCAAGGACCCATTCAATATTGGGGGTTCCGTTCATGGTTGGCATTAGGCTTGCAAATAAATCCCCAACCGCATGTTTTTCATAACGGGTTCCTTCTTTACCAAATTCACAATCAGACCGTTTCATGAAAATTTCATTGGCACAAGTGGTTCCCAAAATAACACAAATATCTTTGTCCTTAACGGCACCAATCCCGACGGCTGCTGCAAAAACATCAATGGCTCCGGCAATTACCGGTGTATCTTTAGGTAGACCATAGGCTTCAGCTAGCTCTGGTAAAACCGTTCCAACAATTGTATTTGAGGTCACTTGCTCAGGAATTAATTTAATATAGTCTTCAAGTCCTAGTTTTGTCAGGAGCTCTTCGGCCACAACGCCGTTCTTTACATCGATTAGGGATGTGCTGGTATCTGAGAAATCACCATTGATTTTACCCGTTAATTTATAGCGGACCCAGTCTTTACAGAAAAACATTGTTTCGGCCCGATCAAGAACCTCTTTGCGATTTTCTTTCATCCATTTTAAGAGCATCAATTGCGTTCCTGTTAATGCTGGAGTACCGGTTGTCTTATGAATTTCCTTTACCAATTCGGGATCTTCTTTTTGCAATTTTTCAATCTGTGCGCTAGCACGACCATCACACCACAAAAGAGCATCTTGGACAGGTTTGCCATCTTTATCGATTAGCCAACAGCCTTCGCCTTGGCCGGTTAAGCCAATTCCTAAAATATCCTCGCCTTTGGCTGGCCCGTTCTCCATCAGCATCTTAATTGAGAGGTTGACCTTATCCCAAAGAATGGTCATATTTTGTTCGATATCGCTATCCCCTATGTGAATGGGTTCGTTCTCCACCGACTCAACCAAAACTTCTTTTCCCTCTAGATCAAACAAAACCGACTTCACGTTACTTGTGCCTGCATCAATACCAATAATGTACTTCATTTTTTCTTCCTCTAGCTTATTTGGATTTTTTAAATCCGTTTTATTTTTTTGACGATCTGACCTGCTGTCTCATCGTCAATAATGAGCGTATTTACACATCCTGATTTTAAAACGGCAATAATCGCATTAACTTTATCTTGCCCGCCAGCGATCGCCACGACATTTTCAATTCTTTTCATTGTTTCCATTTCCACCGAAATGATCCGTTTGCGAATCGAGGCCTGATCAAAACTCCCATCCATCCGAACCGGATTAACACAAATATCACCAACAAAATTTTCTGCTTTTAATTGATCAAGATCCTCTAGCGTCAAAAGCCCTCGACGATGCATGGTTGACAATTCGGATAATTGGCCAATGCCAGCGATTACCATGTCGCATTGGTTAATGTATTCAAAGGATTTCTGAACTGATTTTTCTTTCATTAAACAATCTTTTGTTGCTGAATGATCGACCACAACTGGGGCATAGAGCATATAGGAAGCACAATCGAGTCGATCAGCCAAGGCCCTGGCGATTTCATCAGACTTAAGCACTTCTTTTTTCATATTTTGAACACCTAACAATTGGACGACCACGGCATCATGTCTTTTTTTAAAGGACATCCGCTTAATCGTTTCTGCTAAGGTTATCCCCCAAGAAACACCAATAGTCATCCGTGCTTCAATGGCTTGATCGAGATATTGGGCCGCCACACTAGCAAGGGCCGGTAAATAATTATCAAGCTCACCATAACTTTCTGCCACAATCACCTGTCTTAGGTCAAAATATTCTTCCAATAGGGTTTCATATTTTAAATTGCCCTGTTCATAGCCATTGACTTTAATGGTAACAATACCAAGGTCTGACAGACTATTAATAATCCGGTTAACCTTTTGTCTAGTAAAGGAAAGCCGCTTGGCAATTTCATCTTGGGTCAGGCCCATATTATAGTACCAATGGGCTATTTTTATATATAAAGATCGCTCTTGCATGCTCTTCTCCAATAGATAAATTACATTTGTAAATATGAATTACATTTGTAACTATATCATACTGGAATGCTTTTCATTTGTCAAGGCTTTTTCAATTCTTAATTTGCTTTTAAGTAAAAAAAAACAGACTGAAAAGTCTGTTTAAATCTTCTTAAAGCCACTACTTACTAAAGCCGCTAAGGTTTCAACAGCAGCCATTTCATCAATACCCTCTGCACTTATTATAATCTCCATCCCTTTTTCAACATGAAGAGACATAACACTAACGACTGATTTGGCGTTAGCCTCTGTCCCATCGCCACCTATTTTTTCGACAAAAACATCGGCGTAAAATCCTGTCGCTGCCTTGCTAAATTCTGCTGCCGGCCGAGCATGGAGACCCGTTTCATTAATTACTTTAACCTGTTTTGAATGCATTTTTACCTATCCTTTCTTATTTAAAATAAATTTCAAAAGAATACCCTACTTCAATTTCCGGTTTCCCATCACCCTCTAATTCAATCTGGCCAGGCAATTGAACGGAATCCTTGCCGTTAAAGCAAAAAGTACAATGACCCATTGTTTTTAAGGTTTCATTGGCTTCACTCCCAACAGCCGTCACTCGATATTCTTTTTCACCAAAAACGACGCGATCATCTACTTTAACACAGCCATTAAATTCTTCGATGGTATGAAGGACCGACATTTCTTTTAAGGCAGCCGGTGCATTATCATTAAAGACAACCACCATACCCCCTTCGATTAATTCGTAAGCCAATTCACCAATTTCTGTAATTGTAGACTTGTACATTAAGTTACCCAATATTCCTTTCTTTAAACATTTTAAATCATCCCATACATAAACATCGCAAAGAAATATGCAATCACAACGGCAATCGGTCCGGTAAACAAGCGCGATAGTAGTACCGATGGTACCCCGATATCAACTGTTTTGTTTTCGGCATCGCCCATTGACAAACCAACCGGAATAAAGTCACAACCAACCTGAGCATCAACGGCGAAAAAGGCCGGTAAGGCAAGATAAACCGGGAATGCTCCAATAGCAATACCAAGGCCAACTAAAACGGAAAGGACCTGACCAATTAAGGCACCGGAACCAACCAGTGGTGAGATCATCGGTAGGGCACAAATAACAACAAGAACCAGTAAACCTGGGAGGGTTCCTAAATAAGGATAAACGTACTCACCCATGACATCGGCAAATCCCGTATAAGTTATAATTCCTAATAATAAGGCATAGAAGGCCATAAATGGCAGGATATCTTTGATGGTCACATCAACAGCTTCTTTTCCACCTTGGACACAGGTTGTTGCAAAGCCCGCTAAGGCTTTCCCGCCTCTGGCTACCCAATTATCTTCAGCGACATATTCTTCTTCGGCTTCTTCTTCGACAATGACTTCTTGACTCTCTACTTCTTCAACGACAACAGCGTCTGATTCATCGGCTAAGGTCACACCCGATTCAAGAACCCCTGATACGTAAAGATCTTCAACAATATACTGGGCCAAAGGACCTGATTGACCAACCGGCGTGATATTGATGGTTAAAATTTCTTTTTTAGGATAGACACCGCACCGTAAGGTCCCACCACAGTTAATAATGACACAGGCAATTTCATCATCTGAAACGCCACTGCTAAAGCCATCAACGGCTTTTGCCCCGGTTAATTTAGCGATCTTTCGAGAGATCGGGTCAATCCCGCCACCGGTAATGGAAACAATTTTATTCTTCTTTTCGGTTGGATGAATAACAAGCGGGCCACCCCAACCACCATTTCCTTTTACAACCTTTACTGCTTTATACATCTTACGCCTCCTCTTTGTTTATGGAACCATATTTCGCCTTGTATTTTGCATTGTAAATAAGCTGGGTGACAACGCCGCGAATAAAAACAATTAAAATACCGATTAGAAAATACGAAATTGCCAAAAATCCTAAATCATAACCTGCTAAAAATACACCCGTTGCAATCCCTAAATAAACAAATAATTCACCGGGGTTGGCATGGGGAAATAATCCTGTTACCGGATGACAATAAGAGATTGCCGCATCAAAGAAAGCAACTTTCTGGTTTTCTGGTAAAAAGCGGGCGTAAGGATAAGTCATCGGGTTGCCCGAGAACATCATTCCTAGCATTGGCATTAAAGACCACCTGGTAATTGGATTTTTTCCTAAAATCTTGGCTAAACTCTCAATCCGCTCAAGACCAATTAGTTTAAATAAAATATTCATAAATGTGATCATAATTAAAATCCAGGGAATAAAGTTGATCAGATAAATTTTGAAAAAATCTCCCCCCGCTTGAAACAAACCATAAAAATGATTTCCCATACTTGCTAACGTTTCCATACTTTTACTCCTTTGTAAGAATGAATCAAATTAGGCCAAAATCGACAATTAAAAGTTTTCTAACACCTCCTCCTGACGAACTGCTCGTTTTTTAATCCGGTCTTTTTTCTGCTCATTAGATCTTTTTGTATTGAGACACTTCTCTTTTTCCTGAACAAGTCTTAAATCAAGTGCTTCAATTGCCTGAAGAAGGGCCCCTTTTTTTCTTTTTTTATCGACCATATCTTTTGTGTAAGGTTCTTTATCTCGTTGTTTCTTATTTAACTGATAGTCTTCAAGAATGGCCAGTTCTCTTAGCTCGTCGAGGGAATAGCCATTGTAATCAGCCACCTCTTTAAAGCGTTTCCAGATTACAATCCCTTGAAGTTTTTTACAGCTAATAATCCGATGGCTTAGGCGATCCATTGACAGGATGACAATCGTCCCACCGCTTAAGCGAAAGCCCCCTTTACGCAGACCAATGCCTAAGAACACCTCTTTGCCCATTAAGCTATTAACGGCGGCTTGATAATTTCGGTATTGTAAATAGCTTAAAGCCGTTTGCAAGACCATCATGGTAAAGCCTGCCAGTGCTAAATAAATCATTTTTTTTCTCCCTATAAGTAGTGACCCATTTGAGTCAAGGATTCTAAGATGTAATCCGCTTTCTTTTCTTGAGGCTCTTATTTATAAATTCTTTTCGTAATCGTCTTGGCGATTTCTTCTAGCAAGCCTTGATCCTTAGCAAATTGAAAAATACTGTAGCGGTTTCTAACCGTATTGGCTTCTATTAAACTTTGATAAAAAAGCTCCCGGTCAACTCCGATCTCAAGTGGTGAGGTCTTAGCCCCGCCTGCCTTTAGCAAGTCAATCACATCTTCTTTTTTGGGAACCAGCTTCCTTGTCGTCTCTGGAACGACATCTCCTAGTAGCTCATATACTTCGGCAACAATCGGTGTCGCTATGCCGACTTTAATGCCATGGAGTTCAGGGTATCTTCCTTGGGCAATAAATGCCATTTCCCAATAATGCGACAAAAGATGTTCCGAACCGGATGCCGGGCGGGAAACGCCAACTAAGGCCATGGCCACACCGGTTAGGGTTAAGCCTTCAATTAAGTAAAGGATGGCTTCTTCATCCCGGTTTTTTAAACCAGCAACGTTGGCTATACACTTCTCTAAGGCTGTTTCAACTAATTTAACGGCCGTGTCACACCGGTATTCATCAACTTCTTCGACGGCTAGCGACCAGTCGGTTAAGGCGGTTAATTTTCCCAGCACATCGCCTAGGCCGGCATGGATTAAGTGCATGGGGGCTTCTTTCATAATATCGGTATCGCCGAGGACTCCATAAGGTAAGGTAGCTACATAGGAAATCTTTTTCCCGTTACAAATCAGTGGTGCCCCATCGGCCACATAACCATCCATCGATGGTGCCGTACAGACGATGATATAAGGAACACCGGTTCGTGATGAAAGGTATTTTGCCATATCACTCAAGGTGCCTGAACCGACTGAAATAATCACTGCCGTGTCAAGCGGCATTTCCAAAAGCATCCGGCCCATGGCCAATTCATCAGGGATCAGAATATCCTCACCACGCTCAAAGATATGACTTTTTATTTGATAATCTGCATCAACCATTAATTGATAAGCTTTTTCGCCAGCTGCCTTCCAAGTATTATTGTCACTAACCATAAAAACCTGTTTTCCTTTGAACTCAGAAGCCATTTCTGGTAATTTCTGAATCGTTTCTTTGCCTATAGCAATTTTTTTAATCGGAAACTGATGGTGGCGACCACAGGAACAATCAAATTCAGCCTCTGCCATCTCATTCATTGCCATATCCAGTATTTCGTTCATTTGTATCCTCCTCATTTTTAATTACTCACCTAGTTTACAGGGTTTCAAGCTCCAGTAATTGTTTACCACATTCACAATCGGTTACCAACACATTGATATAGCCACCCTTAATGGCTCCGGCAATGGCGGCTGCTTTTTCTTGTCCACCGGCAACGCCGATGGAATGGGGTACTTTTCTTAATTTCTTAATATCAACTCCAATCACATTGTTATCAGCTTCAAACGGTTTTGTATCGCCGCTAATATCGAAAAATTGCATACAAACATCACCGACTACATTTTGATCACGCATTTTTTTCATATCCTCTTCATTGTAATAACCAGTTGCCATAATTGCTGAACTGGCATTGGGTACGCCGATACCGACTAGGGCAATTTCCAGTTCATCACCCATTTTAACAATTTGATTAATGCCTTCTTCTTTAAGAAGTTCTTCCTTAATAAGCACCCCCAAGACTCGGGCTGGTGCATGAAGGAGATAATAAAAACCACCAAAGACTTTAGCCATCGCCTCAACAATGGTATTGGAATGCATTTCCATACCCGTATGGCCAAGGCCACCAATTAAGGGCGTAAAAATTGCCTTCTTACGAATTCCTTTTTTAATAAATTGGGGAACTCTGGCAATTGATGACCCCATCGAAATGCCCACCACGCTATCATCTTTTACTAGCCTTTCCAGATAGCCGGCAGCAGCTTTCCCTAACTCATTTTTCTGATCATCACTGTCTGCTTTCGACTCCACGATAAAGACTTCTTTTAGACCAAAGCGATTCTCGATTTTCTTTTCAAGATCGACATAACTATTACCAAAGACTGGATCAATCATAATTTTTACAATCCCTCTCTCCTTAGCATTTTTTAATATTCTAGAGATTGTTGGTCTTGAAAGTCCTAGTTCTTTTGAAATCATTTTTTGATTAATTTCTTCGATATAATACATTTCACAGATTTTGACCATTAACCGCTCATCATCAACAACTTTCTTCATCGTTTCACCACTCTCTTTTTATATACTTTTTTCTCTAACTAGTGTCATCACTTGCTAATGATTATGATTTTAACTTTCTTTTTGTCTAGAAATTTTGTTATCATTAATGCTAATTATAAGATAATTCTTTGAAAAGTCAATGCTTTCTTTCGTTTTTGTAAAAAATCTGAAAAAAATCCCCCACTATGTTTACTTAAGTAAACATAGTGGGGGATTCCCATTACTTCTTAATCATTGACCCATCGAGACACGGACATCACTCGTTGAGACAAGACCATCTCGTTCATATTTTACCGACACTTTTTCACCATCATCCTTGGCATAGAGAATTTCTTTCATCTTGAGCATGGTATTGGTTTCAACACCATCAATCTCAAGGATAATATCCCCAGGCTTAAGGCCTGCTTGGGCTGCCCCATAACCAGGTTGAACTGAGGCAATATAAATGCCCTTAGAAAAATTCACCTCAGCATCCGCCAGATAATAATCGGCAATGGCCCGATCATAACCAGTAATCCCAATAACCGTTGTATCAAAGCTTCCGGTTGTCACGACCTCATTTAAAATCGGTTTTAAAATATTAATCGGAATGGCAAAACCCATGCCTTCTCCAGAATTTAACTTATAGGTATTAATACCAATTACTTTTCCCTTTTTATTAATAAGGGGGCCACCGGAGTTTCCTTGGTTAATTGACGCATCCGTTTGAATTAAATCCTCTGCTAAACCATTTTCAAGGGGAATACTCCGGTTTAGAGCGGAAATAATACCGGCTGTCACCGTTCGTTCAAAGTTAAGGCCAAGGGGGTTACCCACGGCCACGGCTAATTCACCGACCGCTACTTCATCGGAATCTCCCAGTTCAAGGACTGGTAAATCCTTCGCATCGACTTTAATCACCGCTATATCCAAAATCGGGTCCGACCAAATCAATTGGCCCTCATAGGTGCTTCCATCTTCTAGGGATACTTGGATGGCACTTCCCCCTTCAACGACATGGTGGTTAGTGGCGATATAGCCATCACTGGTTAACACAAAGCCCGAGCCAACACTGGTTCCCTGCTGGGGTCCTAAAACAGTCATGCCGGTAACCACTGTTTCAATGCCAACGACCGACTGGGGAACAACTTGGGCAATTGCTTCAACCATGGTATCGGCCTCAGACCGTGACACAATCACCTGCTGGGAACCACTCTCAACCATTGTTTCATCAGGCGTTAAAAAACCGATCACAAAAAAAACACCACCGACAATCAAACCTCCAATAATTGCGCCAACAAGAGCAATTACAAACATGCTAAACTTTGATTGTTTGGTCACTTTTAAATCTTCATTCATCGCTTCACCTCAATTTTTATTTGAAGTTCCTATAGTTCAATTATTTCACCAACATCACTTCTTTTTGCTACTGATAAGTGAATATCTCTTTTTAAATCCACTCCTGATTGGCTTAAAATCCGGGCACTGGTCTCATAGGCCAATAAGGGGAAATTATTTTCCTGGCTAAGATGAGCCAAAACAATTTTCTCTGTTCCCTTATCGATTAACGTTTTTACCAAATTTCCGGCTACTTCATTAGAGAGATGGCCAAACTCACTTTTAATCCGCTGCTTTAAATAAAAGGGATAGGACCCGGCATCGAGCATACTAGTATCATGATTTGATTCAATCACCGCTAATTGGCAAAAAGCTAATGCCTCAATCATCTCGGGTGTCACAAGGCCTGTATCGGTGGCTATACCAATCCGCTTTTTCCCATCATTAATCGAAAAACCACAAGACTCGGCAGCATCGTGAGATGTTTTAAAGGCTCTAATCTCCAAATCTTCAATAATTAATTTTTCATTAAAATTAAAAGTCCGGACATTATGGTTAGCAATTTTACCAATCTCTGGTCGCATTGATTGCCAGGTTTTTTCATTGGCATAAATTGGTAAATCAAAACGTCTTGATAAAACCCCGACACCACAGATATGGTCCCGGTGCTCGTGGGTGATCAGAATGCCTTTAAGCGATTGGGCTTCTTCATCAATTTTTTCAAGGGCCTTTTGAATCTTTATGCCACTCATGCCTGAATCAATCAGTAGGCGTGTTTGATTGGCTGAAACAAATAAGCTGTTTCCAGAACTGCCACTAAATAAACTACAGAATTTCAATCTTCCCTCCTTATTGAATCAATGCCTTCATCGTTATTCATAGACTCAAAGCGGAGTCGATTATTTCTTTATCCTATCGAATTATGCTTAAGCATGACTTAACCACATTTTCCAGTCATTAAGGAAGTCATCATTATTCAGGAACGCGACGAATAACCGCTCCAAGATTTCTTAAATTTTCTTGCAAATTTTCATAACCACGATCAATGTGAATAATATCGGTAACCTTTGTTTCACCATCAGCCACAAGTCCCGCCAAAACCATGGCTGCTCCTGCCCGTAAATCAGTCGATCTAATCTTGGTCGATGATAATTTTTTAACCCCGATAATACTTGCTGTTCGGCCATTAATGGCAATATTTGCCCCCATTCGCCGCAATTCATCAACGTATTTAAAACGGCTTTCAAAAATACTCTCAGTAATGGTACTGGTTCCCTCCGCAAGGGTCATCAGTACTGCCATTGGCTGTTGTAGATCAGTCGGAAA
>CAZJGM010000038.1:0-17494 GCA_964545675.1 uncultured Lachnospiraceae bacterium
AACAGACTTGATTGAAGCCAGTTTAATTGCCTTGATTGATTCGATTGAATACAAATGTTTAAATGATATGGAAAAGAAATTAAAGGAATATAATTTATTATAGACGCTTATAATAAGCGGATTTTGAGAGGAGATGAAGGACATTGGCAATGACGATGACACAGAAAATTTTAGCAGCCCATGCCGGGCTAAGTGAGGTAAAAGCAGGGGATTTAATTATGGCAGACCTGGATTTAGTGCTGGGAAATGATATTACAGCTCCGGTTGCCATTAACGTCTTTAAGGGTATTGAGACGAAAGATGTTTTTGATAAAGATAAGATTGCTCTGGTACCGGATCATTTTACCCCTAATAAGGATATTAATTCGGCCCAGCAATGTAAAAAATTAAGGTCTTTTGCCCAAGACCATGAGATTAGCAATTACTTTGAAATTGGGGAGATGGGGGTCGAACATGCCCTCTTGCCCGAAAAAGGATTAGTTGTGGCCGGGGATTTAGTTATTGGAGCCGATTCTCACACCTGTACTTATGGGGCCTTAGGGGCTTTTTCCACGGGTGTGGGAAGTACCGATATGGCAGCCGGAATGGCCACTGGTAAAGCCTGGTTTAAGGTGCCAGCCGCCATTAAATTTGACTTAAAAGGAAAAATGAAGCCCTATGTTTCCGGTAAGGATGTAATCTTGCATATTATTGGGCTGATCGGGGTTGATGGAGCCCTTTACAAATCGATGGAGTTTGTTGGTGAAGGGATTAAAAATTTAAGTATTGACGACCGCTTTACCATTGCTAATATGGCCATTGAAGCCGGGGCAAAAAATGGTATTTTCCCGGTTGATGATCAAACCCTTGCCTATATCAAAGATCATTCTAAAAAAGAGATTCGGGTTTTTGAAGCTGATGACGATGCGCCTTATGAAAAAACAATGACCATTGATTTAAGCACCATCAAACCGACGGTCGCCTTTCCGCATTTGCCGGAAAATGCCCGAACCATCGAAGAAATCACCGAGCCCATTACTATTGATCAGGTGGTGATCGGATCTTGTACTAATGGCCGTTTCTCTGATTTTGCCAAGGCGGCA
This sequence comes from uncultured Lachnospiraceae bacterium, assembly GCA_964545675.1. GTDB lineage: Bacteria > Bacillota > Clostridia > Eubacteriales > Eubacteriaceae > Acetobacterium. Next base: position 1,083 of record CAZJGM010000038.1, read on the forward strand.
AAGATCTTTGCCGGACGGAAAGTAGCCAAGGGCGTTCGGGCCATTATTATCCCAACGACTCCTAAAATATACCTCGATTGCATGGAAGCCGGTTATCTAAAAATCTTTATGGAGGCTGGCGCAACGGTTTCAGCTCCCACCTGTGGCCCTTGTTTGGGTGGACACATGGGTATTTTAGCCGACGGGGAACGCTGTGTTGCCACGACTAATCGAAATTTTGTCGGACGGATGGGTCATGTCGGCTCAGAAGTTTATTTAGCTAATCCGGAAGTTGCTGCAGCTTCAGCAATTCTTGGTCGCATTGCTGAGCCGAGTGAGTTGTAGGAGGGAGACAGAATGAAAGCAAAAGGAAAAGTATTTCGTTATGGAAGTAATGTCGATACGGATGTTATTATTCCGGCTCGTTATTTAAATACATCGGATCCTGATGAGCTGGCGGCTCATTGTATGGAAGACATTGATGGTGATTTTGTGAGCAAGGTAGAGCCTGGGGATATTATTGTTGCCGATAAGAACTTTGGTTGTGGATCGTCTAGGGAACATGCCCCCATAGCCATTAAGGCCGCTGGCGTTTCTTGTGTAATAGCCATTGACTTTGCCCGAATTTTTTATCGCAATGCCATTAATATCGGGCTGCCAATTTTGGAGTGCCCGCAAGCGGTTGAAAATATTGAGGCTGGTGATCAGGTTGAAGTGGATTTTGATACAGGCATTATCACAAATTTGACTAAAGACCAATCCTATCAAGGTCAAGCCTTTCCAGAATTTATGCAAAAACTAATTGCTGCCGGTGGATTGGTTAATAGCATTAATAAAGACTTATAAGTGGGAGAAAAATAAATGAATTATAAAATTGCGGTAATTTCAGGAGATGGAATTGGACCAGAAATAGTAGAAGCCAGTATAAAGGTCTTAGATACGATTGCTGAACGCTTCGATCACACCTTTGATTATACCCAAGTTTTGGCTGGTGGGGCGGCCTTAGACGCTTATGATACCCCCTTGCCAGAGGAAACGGTTGAAATTTGTAAGAATTCTGATGCTGTTTTACTCGGAGCCTTAGGTGGGCCCAAATGGGATGATCTTCCCGGCCATAAACGACCAGAAGCGGGCCTTTTGGCCTTGCGAAAGAGCTTGGGCCTTTATGCTAACCTACGGCCAGCGATTCTCTATGAGGAATTAAAGGCGGCTTGTCCCCTTAAGCCGGAGATTATTGGCGATGGCCTTGATGTTATGGTGGTTCGGGAATTAACCGGTGGTATTTATTTTGGTGAAAAAGGGCGAGAGGGTAATGAGTCAGCCTGGGATATTATGAAATATTCCCGGGAAGAGGTCTTACGAATTGCCAGAAAAGCCTTTAATATTGCCATGAAACGGGATAAAAAGGTAACCAATGTCGATAAGGCCAATGTCCTAGAAGTGTCGCGTTTCTGGCGAAGCTGTGTTGAAGAAGTGGCCGTGGACTTTCCGGAGGTTAGCCTTAATCATCTATATGTTGATAATGCGGCTATGCAACTGGTTATTAATCCGGGTCAATTTGATGTCCTTGTCACCGGCAATTTATTTGGCGATATCTTATCGGATGAAGCCAGTATGATCACCGGATCGATTGGCATGTTGCCATCGGCCAGTATGTCAGATGGAAAATTTGGCATGTACGAGCCCATACATGGGTCGGCTCCGGATCTGGCAAATACTGATAAAGCCAATCCGATTGCCACAATTGTCTCAGTTGCCATGATGCTTCGTTATTCCCTTGATTTAGACGAAGAAGCAGATTTGATTGAAGCAGCCGTTCAAAAAACCCTGGCTCAGGGATACCGAACAGGCGATATTTTTTCCGAGGGGATGACCTTAGTGGGAACCAAGGAAATGGGACAAAGAATTATCGACAACTTATAGATTAATATGGATAAAGAAAGGAAAAAGATGAAAAGTGATCAGGTAAAAAAAGGAATAGAAACAACGCCACAACGCTCTCTTTTTAAGGCGATGGGCTATATTGATGAAGAATTGGAGCAACCCCTAATTGGAGTGGTCAACTCCTTTAATGAAATTGTTCCTGGCCATATTCATTTAAATACAATTACCAAAGCCGTAAAAGAAGGCATTCGCATGAGTGGCGGAACCCCGATTGAATTCCCGACCATCGGGGTTTGTGATGGGATAGCCATGGGAAATGTGGGGATGAAATATTCACTGGCTTCCAGGGAATTAATTGCTGACTCAATTGAAATCATGGCCACTGCCCATGCTCTTGACGGACTCGTCTTTATCCCTAATTGCGATAAAATTGTTCCCGGTATGCTAATGGCAGCTGCTCGCTTAAACCTTCCCTCGGTTGTTGTTAGTGGGGGGGCCATGCTAGCCGGAAAAGCCTTTGGCCAAAAAGATACCGACCTAAATACGGCCTTTGAAGCGGTTGGTGCTTATAATGCTGGTAAGATTGATAAGGTCGAATTAAAGGCCTTTGAAGATTCAGTTTGCCCCAGTTGTGGGTCTTGTTCGGGAATGTTTACCGCCAACTCAATGAATTGTTTGACCGAAGTTCTAGGTTTAGGATTACCTGGAAACGGGACCATTCCGGCCGTCTTTGCTGAACGGGTTCGTTTGGCTAAAAAAGCCGGTATCCAGGTGATGGAGATGTTTAAGCGCAATATTAAACCTTGTGATATTTTAAGCCAAGAGAATTTTAACAATGCCCTAACTTGTGATATGGCCCTGGGTTGCTCGACCAATAGTATCCTTCACCTGCCAGCGATCGCCAATGAAGCCGGTATCACCATTGACTTAGAAGAAGTCAATAAAATTTCGGCAAAGACCCCCAACCTTTGCAAATTAGCCCCTTCAGGAGACCACCATATTGAAGACTTGTATTATGCCGGTGGCATTCAAGCCTTGATGAAAGAGTTGGCTGATGGTGGTTTAATCGACGACACCCTTATGACGGTCACAGGAAAGACCATTAAAGAGAACTTAAAGACGGCGGTAAATAAAAACCCCAATGTTATTCGGACCATTGACAACGCCTATAGTAAAACGGGCGGGATCGCCATTCTCTTTGGTAATTTAGCACCGGATGGTTGTGTTGTCAAGCAAGCAGCGGTCGCACCAGAAATGCTTGTCCACCAAGGACCAGCCCGGGTCTTTGATAGTGAAGAAGCTGCCACCAAAGCGATTAAAGACGGAAGGATTGAAAAAGGGGATGTGATTGTTATTCGTTATGAAGGGCCTAAAGGCGGGCCGGGTATGCGTGAGATGCTCTTTCCAACCTCAGCTATTGCCGGTATGGGCCTTGATAAGGATGTCGCTTTGATTACCGATGGTCGCTTTTCAGGGGCTACCAGAGGGGCCTCGATTGGTCATATTTCGCCAGAAGCCGCAGCTGGGGGAACCATCGCTTTTGTTAATGAGGGCGACCTGATTGCCATTGATATTCCAAAGCGAAAAATCAGTCTTAAGATTAGCGATGAAGTATTGGCCAAGCGAAAAGAAAATTGGAAACCCCTAGAAGCTAAAATAAAAACAGGTTATTTGGCTCGTTATGGAAAGCTGGTGACATCGGCTTCAACGGGTGCTGTTTTTGAAAAATAAGAGATAATGATAATCTGAGAGGATGTGAAGAAATGGATAAAGAATTGTTAGGATCAGAGATCATTGTAAGATGTTTAGAGGAACAGGGAATCAAGCATGTCTTTTCCTTTCCCGGCGGAGCTGTGATCCCTTTATTTGATGCTTTTTATCGATTAGACCATGATATTATGGAATTTGGTCCCTGCCATGAACAAAATGGTGTTCATGCTGCCGATGGCTATGCCAGAAGCAGTGATAGGGTGGGAGTGGCCATTACCACTTCTGGACCTGGGGCTACCAATGCAATTACCGGCATTGCCAATGCCTACCTTGATTCAGTGCCACTGGTCGTTTTTACCGGCCAAGTGGCTTCACCCTTACTGGGAAAAGATTCCTTCCAAGAAATTGATATCACCAGTGTGACCATGCAAATTACCAAGCATAATTACCAAGTTTCAAAAACAGCCGACTTAGCCCATATTATTCGTGAGGCCTTTTTAATTGCCCAAACGGGTCGACCAGGGCCGGTTGTAATCGATGTGCCTAAAGATGTTTTATTAAAGCAGGCCCCCTATCAACCACGAGTGATTGAAAAACCAAAGGCTAGGCATTATCAGATTGACCAAGCCGATATAAAAAAAGCCCTTGAAATGATTAAAGAAGCCAAGCAGCCGATGATTTATGCCGGTGGTGGTGTGGTTCGCTGTAAAATGCACAAGGAATTATTGGCCTTTGTTAATAAATCAGGGATTCCGGTAACCAATTCATTAATGGGCCTTGGTGGCATCCCTAGAGACCATCCTTTATCCTTGGGACTTGTAGGTATGCATGGGTCACAAGAGGCTAATTTTGGAGTGATTAAGTCAGATCTCTTAATTGCCATTGGGGCTCGCTTTAGTGACCGGGTAACCGGCAACTGTGATGCCTTTGTAGCCAATAAAAAAATTATCCACATCGATGTCGATCCGACTGAATTTGCCAAAAATGTTAAAACAGATTTACCGATTCAGGGGAATATCGTCGATGTCCTACCATTATTGATGGCTGGGGTTGAAGAAAAAAAATATCCCGATTGGTATGAAAAACTTAAAAATTGGACGATTCCTCATCCATCAAAAAGCGATTACAATCCAAAGACGATTTTAAAGGCCATCAATGACGTCTATGATGATGCCTTTGTGGTGACGGAGGTTGGTCAACACCAGATGTGGACAGGCCAGTATTGGAAGATGAAATTTCCTGGCCAATTTGTAACATCAGGTGGCCTAGGGACCATGGGTTTTGGTTTGGGAGCAGCCATGGGTGTTCAAGTCGCTAATCCTGATAAAGATGTGGTCCTAATCGCTGGAGATGGCAGCTTTAGAATGAATTGCCAGGAACTGATTACGGTGAGTAAATACAAATTACCACTTAAGATCTTTTTATTTGATAATGAAACCCTAGGGATGGTCAGACAATGGCAAAAATTATTTAGTGAAAAACGTTATGCTCAAACGGATATTGTCCAATGTACCGATTATATTGGCCTAGCGAAGGCTAGCAATATCCCTGGATTTTTAGTAACGAATATGGCCGAACTTAAAAAGACCCTTGAAAGGGTAGCAAAAATAGATGGGCCATTTTTAGTCCACCTTAAGATTTCTAATGAAGAAGGCGTTTATCCGATTGTCCCAGCCGGTTGTGCCATTGATGAAATTTATTACGAATAAAAAAAAGCAAAGCCCAATCATTAGGGCTTTGCTTTTTTTTAGTTGACAGGGAAATGCTTATTGAAAGGATGGGGTTAGCATCTCAACAATGGTAATATTTAAGGTTGTTGGGCCGCTTAAATTAAAATCGTAGGGTGTGACATCTTGGTGGCCATGTTTAAAAATACGGACCTTGGGGCGCATGCAGAAATCAGAATAGTTTTTCACAACCATGCCAATATGATTATTACTAAGGCGAACATAGCTACCAACCGGATAAGGGGCAATTCTTCGGATAAACAAAAGGACTAATTCTGGATCAAAGGCCGAATGGGTTGAACCCATTAGAAATTCAACCACTTCAGAAGGCATGATTCCCTTGCGGTATGGGCGATCAGAAGTCATGGCATCATAGACATCGGCAATGGCGATGATGCGGCCAAATAAAGAGATGTTTTCACCTTTTAGTTGGTTGGGGTATCCGGTCCCATCGTATTTTTCATGGTGTTCAAGGATTGCTCGTTTGGCCGAATGATTAATATTAAAGCGGGTCGAGATATAATCGTAGCCTAAGGAACTGTGATTTCGCATTTCAGCAAATTCGGCATCACTTAGGGGGCCTTCTTTGCATAGAATTTCTTTTTTGATAAAAACCTTGCCAATATCGTGCAAAATAGCACCAATACCAAGATCACATAAGTCTTGGCGTTTTAAACCTAAAGAAACGCCCAAAACAACAGAAAGGACGGCCACGTTAACACAATGGTAGTAGGTATAGTCATCGAAGACTTTTAAATCGACCATATTAATCATCATATTTTGATTATTGAGAATCTCATCGACAATGTTAGAGACTTGTTTTTCCATCTCATTTATTTTTTCGTCAGGAAAATCACTGTCGTTTTCAGCACGAATAAAGACATCTTTAAGGCATTTAACAGATTTTGCACGGACCCGGTCGTCAATAATATTGCTAATATATAAATCTTTTGATAGATCATCTTCAATATAGATGCCATTATAATTTAATGTTTTGATCCGTTGGATATAGTGGTCAGTAAGAATAGCATCACGAGCAAGGACTAACTCTCCATTGTTTCCCCAAAGGTTGTTACTAAGCACCATCCCCTTGCGGAGGCAAAATGTTGGGACAAATCGCATAATTGATCCTCCTCTTTTGGATTGAGTTATTTTTTAGCCTAGAGATAAAAAGAATAGATGTTATTTATATCAAATAAGCCCATAAATTGCAATAGATATAAGAAAAGATTAGAAATTAATTTCTTTATTTATCCTTTAGTTAAACAGTTATCAATTGTAAGCTTAGCTAATTATTAATTAGAATCATTGTTTTTTATAATAAGCCTACCTTTATTATAAGCCATTATTTGCAATAATGATAGTTTTTCTACACGTAAAATTAAAAAGTTAAGGAAATAGTCTTTTATTTCATGTACTTCTTATTGGTTTTCATTTTATAAACGATAAAAAAAGATAATTGGCAAAGCTTAGGAAAAGACTTAATCAAAGGATTTTTAGTGCTTATGGCGTTGACTATTAATTTTGCGGGTGATACTATAAAAGTATCAGGAAGAATATGAGGCTTAGAATGAAAAAAATGAAAATTTGTATTGGGAGTTCTTGCCAGGTGAAGGGAGCTTATGAGCTTGTTGAAATATTAAAGGAGTTGATCGAAAAAAATCAGATAGCGATCGAATTAGAAGGGTCTTTTTGCATGGGACGATGTCATGATGGTGTTTCAATTGAATACGACGATATTATTTATTCTGTTTCGCCCCAAACGATTGAAAAAACATTTTATGAACTAATAGGAGAAAAATAAGTGGGTGTAATTAATTTTTCAAAGGATAAATGTCGAAATTGTTATAAGTGTATACGGAATTGTCCCATTAAAGCGATCAAATTAAAGGATGGTCATGCTCAGATTATCTCAAGTATGTGTATCGGTTGTGGCTATTGCATTAAAATTTGTCCCCACAATGCCAAAGAAATTCATAATGATGTGGACCAAGTAAAAAAATGGTTTAAAACAGATCAAGTTGTCCTTAGTTTGTCTGGCGTTTTTCCAGCAACCTATAAATTAGATCATCCCCGCCGCTACCTTACGGCCTTGCGGCAATTAGGATTTACGGTCATTGAAGAGACATCACTAGGGGCAGAGGCAATTATCTCAGAAAATGAGAAAGCCTATAATAGTGATCGTGATTTTGTGATTTCATCATCTTGTGCGGCAATAAAAAATTTAATTGAAATGTATTATCCCCAGTATCTTGATAGCTTGGCAAAGGTTGTTTCGCCAATGATTGCCCATGGAAAAATAATCAAGGAAAAATACCCCAATGCCAAAGTAATCCATATCGGGGCCTGCTTGGCACGGAAGATGGAAGTTTTTGATCCTTCAGTTGTGGGAATCATCGATGCTGTCTTAACCTATGATGAAATTGACCAATGGTTTCAAAAGGAGGGGATTGACCCTAAGAACCTAGAAATTGGTGAGTTTGACCGAATTGGTGGCGATGCTGGGCGAACCTATCCCATGGTTGGGGGCCTAGCCCAGAGTCATGTTCAGACCCTTGGGGGCAAGCGGAAAATCATTCGTATTGATGGGGTTGAAAATTGCATGCACTTTCTCGATGAGATGGGAAAACTCAAAAAGAAATACTGGATTGAAATGAATGCCTGTGAAGAAGGCTGTATCAATGGTCCGGGCAATTTGCATTCGGTCTTATCGAAATATGAAAAAGTTGAGATGATTAATACCTATATTGATATCAATAAAGAAACAAAAAGTGCCGAGATTTTACCTCAGATCGATTTAAGGAGAGACTTTAGCAAGCGACCGGTTTTCCACCTTAAAGAGGTGCCGGAAAAAGAACTAGATAATATTTTAAGGCAAATGGGCAAAGACTCACCCCAAGACGAATTAAATTGTGGGATTTGTGGTTATGATACCTGCAAGGATAAGGCAAGGGCGGTCTATTGGAATATGGCAGAAATTGAAATGTGTCTTCCCTTGATTTTAAATAAAAGCAAAGCGATTTCAAATTTAATTGTGACAACAACCCCTAATGCCATTGCTGTTCTTGATAAAAAATATCGGATTATCGAATTTAATGATGCGGCCGAACGCTTATTTAATGTAAAAAGAGAAGATGTGTTTCATTATTCATTTAAAGATGTAATGGACTACAACCCTTTTAAAAAGCTTGATACTCGGTCTGAAAATGTCTACACTGGCAAAGGTCTTTATGAACGAGAAAATCGTATTTTTATGGAAATTTTAACCTATACACCGGTTCAGGAATTATACATGGGAATCTTTATTGATATTTCTAGGCAAGAGCGTCAAGAAAAAGCTTACATAAAGATGCAGGAAGAAACCCTTGGCATGGCCCAAGAGGTTATCGATAAGCAAATGCGCGTTGCCCATGAAATAGCTGGTTTACTGGGAGAGACGACAGCAGAAACCAAGGCAACCCTTACCAATCTTCAAAAAGTTATACGAAATAGAGAGGATGAGCGTTAATGCCCTTATTTATGAATATTGCCAGTGATAGCATTAATAAGATTAATGAGGAACTTTGTGGGGATAATATTGAGATTCGAACCAACGATGAAAGTGTTATTGTTGTCCTAGCAGATGGCTTAGGAAGTGGGGTTAAGGCCAATATATTAGCCACCTTAACCTCGACCATTGCAGCGACCATGCTCGAGGAAAAAATGAGTATAATGGACGTTTTAGAAACCCTTGAAATGACCTTGCCCAAGTGTAGCGTTAGAAATCTTGCCTATTCAACCTTTACCCTTGTTCAAGTTCACCGCAATCGCAGTGCCCATATTATTGAATTTGATAATCCTCCCCTTGTTTTTATTAGAGATGGCGAGATTTTAGAACTTGAACGGCGGGCGATTGAATTTCAGGGGAAATGTGTTTATGAAGCCAGAATAATGATGGAAAAAGGCGATTTAATGGCTTTTTTTAGTGATGGGGTTGTGCATGCGGGGATTGGTAATTGCCTTAATTTTGGATGGAAATGGGAAGAAACAGCCGATTATATTTTAGCTAGGACCTATGAAAACAAGACCGCTAAGGATATTTCCATGGGTCTGATTGAAACCTGCTATCAATTATATGGCGAAAAACCGGGAGATGATGCCAGTGTAGCGGTTATAGTTGCTGAGGAACATAAGTATGTAACGCTTTTTACCGGTCCACCCCGGGATCGAAAAAAAGATGCCCAGATAAAGGAAATCCTAGATCGGGCCCGGGGAATTAAAATTGTTTGTGGGGGAACAGCTGGAAATATTGTCGCCCGAGAATTTGGTGAGGAAATAAAAATTGACCTCTCAACGATGACCGATCAAATTCCCCCAATTGGGCGAATGAAAGGAATTGATCTGGTAACTGAAGGGGTCTTAACAATCCGTGAAACGGTTCGTTTGATTGAAAATTATATCGGTAACCGCTGTGGTCATGAAATTTTTCTAGAAAAAAATGGGGCCTCGATGCTGGCCAATTATTTAATTAATGAATGCACAACGATTGATATGATTATGGGAAATTCGATTAATCCAGCCCATCAAAATCCAGATTTTCCCGAAGAACTCACGTGCAAGTGGCGGGTAACCCAGAAATTGATCGACTTACTTCATTACTTCAATAAGGAGGTGAATATTGTTTATATTTAAGTAAAAAATGCCGGTATTAAGATGATTAGATAGATTATGATTTAGAAGCTTTTTTTGTTTGAGACCGATAATGATAAATAAAACCAGAGCCGAAGGTAATCAGACAGATGACCAGATAAAAGCCAAAGAGGGTATTTTGAAGGCCACCGGAAAAAATAATCAAGGATCCGATTGTCGCTAAAAAGGGGCAGATAAATCCTCTAAAAAAACTTTTGATCTCCTTTTTTCGCCAGAGTTTGAAAACTTGATAATAAAGCAGGATATAAAGGAGGTAGCTAGTAACGATGGAAATTTCTGAAATATCAGAATTTGGAAACAATTGATAAGTTTGAACCAGATAATGGACGATTAGCCAAAAACCGACAATTGCCAAGCTAAAAAAGGCAGAATGAACAGGAAAACTGCTTTTTTCAGAAAGCTGACCAAGTTTTTTAGATCGTGGAAGCATCTTTTCTAAACCTAAGGCATAGGGCATCCGAATCATGCCAATAATTAAACCATTTAAGGTACCCAGCACTGAGATTAAAACAAAAAGCATAATAATTTTGGCCCCATATTGGCCGAAGACCAGGTTGGCTGCAAAGTTGAGGTGATCATCCCCCATGGCGATAATCTGTTCGGGCCCAACTAAGTTGGAAATACCAACAAAATAGAGAATATAAAGGACGAGAATAATAATTGGGCTAATCACGAGGGCCAAGGGAAGGTTTCGTTTGCTGTTTTTAATATCATAGGCTACCGAAGTTGAAATAATCCATCCGTCAAAGGAAAAAGCAATCGGACCGATGGCACCAAGCCAACCGGTAGAGGCAACTTGGGACAAGGCTTCACTTGAAAAATAAGTCCCTCCACTGTTGCCCCAGACCATTCCTGCTAAACCGATAATAACTAAGGGAATTAGCTTGATGACCATTGAGAAATTTTGAAGTTTCCCCCCCAAACGAGCAGCATAGATATTGGTGGCAAAGAGAATCAGAAAACAAAAGCCACCTAAGAGCATTTGACTTTCAAGACTTTGGTCGATATTAAAGAAAATACAAAAATAAATACCCGATACCCAAGTCAGAACGGCAGTGATGGTGGGCATATAAATAAAGGTTTGAAACCAACCAAAGCCAGAACCGATACTGGGGTTAATAAATTCCTTTGCATAGCTAAGAATACCGCCCGGCTGGTTGGTTCGGGCGGCTAATTCTGCAATCGAGAGGCAACCAAAAACAATGCTGATGGCCGCTAGAATAAAGATTAGTATGCCCAGCAAAACATTCCCTTCAGTAGCAATTAGAATATTATCACTTTTAAAAAAGATGCCTGATCCAACAACGATCCCAACAATCAGGGCAATCGCCGTAAAAAGATTATAACGGGGTTGCTTCATTAAAGACTCCTTTCTTGCTTATTATTTTGTCCCAAATAAGCGATCTCCGGCATCGCCAAGGCCAGGTACAATGTAGGCATGGTCATCTAATTTTTCATCGATGGCGGCACAAAAGATCGGTATATCCGGATAGGCCTTTGTTAAAGCAGCAATGCCCTCTGGACAAGCGAGGATATGAACGACCTTGATATTTCGACAGCCAGCTTTTTCAAGTAAATGGATGGTATGGACAACCGATACACCAGTTGCAAGCATGGGATCGAGAATAATGGCTTCACGCTCTTTAATGTCGCTCGGCAGTTTATTATAATATTCCACCGCTTCGAGGGTTTGAGGATCCCGATAAAGACCGATATGGCCAATTTTGGCTTTAGGAATAATATTGGTAAAGCCTTCAACCATGCCTAGACCAGCCCGAAGAATTGGAACGATGACAACATCTTTTTCGGCTAAAACTTCTTTAGTGGTGGAACAAATTGGGGTTTCAATATCAATTTCTTTTAAGGGAAAATGTTTGGTTACTTCCCAAGCCATTAAGCTGGATATTTCCTTTACCAGTTCTCTAAATTCGCGGGAAGGGGTGTCCTTTTTGCGAAGGTGGGTCAGTTTATGGGTGACAAGTGGGTGGTCGACAATAGTGATGTTTTCCATGCGTTTCTCCTTAAATTTATTTTCAAAATTAATCATACGATAAAATGCCAGATATTACTAGAAAATTTTAAGAATTATTGGCTTAGAGTTTACTTTTTTCTACTATTATGGAATAATAGTAGAAAATGCGAGGGTAAAGAGGATAATCAATGGATAAAAAAATACGGATCTACGTGTGGAAAAGCTGTCCTTATTGTAAGATGGCCATACGGTTGCTAAATGAAAAGAATTTAAATTTTCAAGAGATTGATATTTATGGCGATCCTAAAAAGCGACGAGAGCTTCAGGACCAAACCAATCATTATACCGTTCCCTATATTTTTATCGGTGATCGCTTTATTGGTGGTTACACAGAAATGAAGCGTTTTATGGCTTCTGGTAAATGGGATCAATTATTAAAATAAGGAGAAAAAAATGGCAGGAATAACCTTTGAAATTGTAAAAGAAATTGGTGTACTTAGCGAACTTCCTAGTGGTTGGCAAAAAGAATTGAATTTTGTCAGTTGGAATGAAAGAGATCCTAAATATGACTTAAGGGATTGGAATGCTGATCATGAGAAAATGCGAAAGGGGATCACCCTAACAGCAGATGAATTAGTTGAACTTAGAGATATTTTAAATGGAATGGATCTTTAGAGAAAGCTTCTTGGAATGAAATAAGCTCTGAATACAAATTGGTATTCAGAGCTTCTCCTACTTTAGGCTGTGCCACAATTGGCGGAACCTTGGCTTAAAAGCATTTTTAGGCCGTGATCGAGGGCGGGGATAATGGCAGCAAGATTTTCTCTAACGGCTTTTGGACTACCTGGTAGATTGATGATCAGGGTCTTTCCTCTGATTCCAGCAGTGGCCCGGCTGAGCATTGCTTTTGGAGTAATTGTAAGTGAGTGATAGCGCATGGCCTCAGCAATCCCCGGGGTCATCCGCTGGCAAATAGCTTGCGTTGCTTCAGGGGTTATGTCCCGTGGTGAAAAGCCCGTTCCACCGGTAGTAAGAATCAGATCGAGTTTTTTATGGTCGCACCAATCAATTAGCTTTGTTTTGATGGTGTCTAAGTCGTCGGGCAGAATTTGACGTTCAACAATGTCATAAAGTCTCATGGGCTCAAGGATCTTTTCGATTTGGGGGCCACTTTCATCCTGACGTTGTCCTTTTGAAGCCAGATCACTTAGGGTTAGAATTCCGATTTTATACATATTAACCTCCGTTTTTGACTTTGAATAGTTAGGTGTTTTAAGATAGACCTTAGTATATCAAACTTAGGCAATGAATAAAAGACGCAATTAAGAAAGCAGGGAAAAATGAACGATCATTTTGGAAGAATAATTAATTATATGCGCATTTCCATTACTGATTTATGTAATTTAAGATGTGTTTATTGTATGCCAGAAGAGGGCGTTTTAAAACATGGTCATGAAAAAAACATGGCCTTTGAAGACATTGTCTCTCTGATTCAGGCGGGAGTTGAACTGGGGATCGATAAGATCCGTCTAACCGGGGGTGAACCCTTAGTCAGAAAAGGGATCGTCGATCTGGTTAGGGAAATTGGGAAAATAGAGGGCATTAAGGATTTGACCATGACGACTAATGGGATATTACTGCCACAATTGGCTGGAGACCTTAAGAAAGCAGGCCTTAATCGGATCAATATCAGCCTTGATTCCTTTGATCCGGAGAAGTATCATCGCATTACCAGGTGGGGAAAGCTATCAGAGGTGTTGGCAGGAATTGAGGCGGCCAAAACAGCTGGCATGGATCCCATTAAAATCAATACGGTTTTGATTAAAGGTTTTAATGATGATGAAATTGAAAAGTTTGTTAATTTTACGGTTAATCAAAAAATTGACGTTCGCTTTATCGAATTAATGCCCATTGGTGAGTCGAGTGATTATGCCGAGGATTATTATCTTTCAAATAGTCAGGTACTTTTACGGGTGCCAGCCTTAAAAGCCATTATTAAGTTTGACCAGAGTAGTCCGGCTGATTATTATCAGTTGCCTGGAGCAAAGGGACGGGTGGGCTTAATTAATCCCATTAGCAACCATTTTTGTGGCAGTTGCAATCGGATCCGCGTGACCACCGATGGAAAAATTAAACCCTGTCTCCATTCGGATTATGAAATTGATTTACTGGCCCTTAAAAAAAGCGGCATGACCGATAAAGAGATCCTAAAAAAAGCAATTTTGGAGAAGCCAGAACGCCACCACATTAAAGAAAATGAGAAACAATTATGTCGCAATATGAATGAAATAGGAGGCTGAGATGAACAAGCAAGAATTAACGCATTTTGATAAGGCCGGACGTGGACGAATGGTTGATGTGAGTGAAAAAGAGGCGACCAATCGCTTAGCAATCGCTTGTGGAATTATTTCCATGAAAAAGGAAACCCTTAAACGAATTACTGAGGGCCAAATGAAAAAGGGAGATGTATTAGCAGTCGCTCAGGTGGCCGGGATGATGGCTGTTAAGCGAACTCCTGATTTAATCCCCATGTGTCATAATATCTTTATCTCAGGAAGTGAGATTACTTTTGAAATCGATCAGACCCATAGCCAGATAAAAATCACGGCAGCGGTAAAAAATACTGGTCAAACAGGGGTAGAAATCGAGGCCTTGACAGCTGTAAGCATTACGGCCTTAACCATTTATGATATGTGTAAAGCGATTGATCGAGAAATGGTGATTGAAAAAATCTATCTTCAAGAAAAATCAGGTGGGCAGTCGGGACAATTTATCCATTCACTTGAAAAATAAATCGTGAGGTCTTAGTAAATGCTTTGAGTAATTAAAAAATTAAGAATTAAAAAGTGAAAATTATTTAGTCAGTATGACTTGCATTATCAGGATAGAATGTTACAATAATAAATGCTTACTTGTACATCTGTCGCTTGTTGGAGGACATAATGGAACAATTTTTAAATAATATGGCCGGTGTGGCATGGAATATCATCTCAATTTTATTGATCTTTTTCTTGATGTCGGGGATTATGGTCGTTTTTTATTTCCGGGTCAAATTTGATGAATTATTGAGTTATATTAAAAGCATAGCCATATCGTTGGACAGACTTTCGAGTCAAAGGAATGAGTATAAAGAAAAAGTGTGATGGAGGAAAAGATGTTTTTTGAAGAAGTGAAGAGTGCAGATCCTGAGATTTATGATCTGATGAAAAAAGAATTATTCAGGCAACAGGATCATCTTGAATTGATCGCATCTGAGAATTTTGTTTCAGAGGCGGTTTTAAGTGCAATGGGAAGTCATTTAACCAATAAATATGCTGAGGGAACACCAGGTCATCGTTTTTATGGCGGCTGTGTTCACGTTGATGAGATCGAAAGAATAGCGATACAAAGAGCAAAAACCTTGTTTGGTGCAGACCATGCGAATGTTCAACCTCATTCAGGGGCTCAGGCCAATATCGCTGTTTATATGGCTATTCTTCAACCGGGTGATACCGTTTTGGGTATGCGTCTTGACCAAGGAGGCCACCTAACCCATGGGAGCCCGGCTAATCTTTCCGGCAAGTATTATAATTTTATTTCTTATGGGGTGGATCGGGAATCAGAAACAATAAATTATGATGAAATTGAAGGCTTGATTAAAAAACATCGGCCTAAATTAGTCGTGGTTGGGGCAAGTTCCTATCCCCGAGCTATTGATTTCGAACGAATTGCCAAGATGATTAAGGCGGCAGATGCCTACATGATGGTTGATATGGCCCATATAGCCGGCTTAGTGGCGACTGGCCACCATCAAAGCCCAGTGCCTTATGCCGATTTTGTTACAACGACAACCCATAAAACCCTAAGAGGCCCCCGGGGTGGGATTATTCTATGTAAGAAAGAATTTGCTAAAAAGATTGATAAAGGGGTATTCCCAGGGACTCAAGGTGGCCCGCTCGAGCATATTATTGCGGCCAAGGCCATTGCCTTTAAGGAAGCCTTAACCCCGGAATTTAAAGTCTACCAAGAACAGGTCATTAAAAATGCCAAAGCCTTGGCCCTAGCCCTTGAAAAAAGAGGCTTTCGGATTGTCTCCGGGGGAACCGATAACCACATGATGCTAATTGATGTTAGCCAAGTTGGATTAACCGGTAAGGAAGCTGATGAGACTCTAGGGAAAGTCAATATTACGGCCAATAAAAATGCCATTCCCTACGACAAAGAAAGTCCTTTTATAACCAGTGGCATTCGGGTGGGGACACCAGCCATAACAACTCGAGGGATGATTGAAGCAGATATGGAAATTGTTGCCGATGCTATTGATGCCGCCTTGATAAAAAAGGATTTGGATTTAGCCCTTGAAAAAGTTAAGGTATTGACTGAAAAATATCCCCTATACGCTAATTTAATGGATTAATTGACTGCTGCTAACGGGATAAATAAGCCCACAAGACCTATTTATCCCGCTGGTG
>CAZJGM010000039.1:0-17314 GCA_964545675.1 uncultured Lachnospiraceae bacterium
TTTTAAATTTATTCTTTGTTTTTTAATTCTAAAATTATAGGTGCTATATTTAGTAAGATTGAAATAACTGTAAGAAACCACAGTGCTTTTTCAATAACAAGCACTAGATCTAATAAAGCTGGATTTTCCATTTTATCTGTACACCCTGACAAAGCTAAAACTACTAATATCAAAGCTAAAAATAAAATTATTTTTTTATACACCTAAATCATCTCCTTAATTAAATTGTATCATAATTCAATTAATCTTTATAAGAATAATCTTATTTATGTTTAGCCAAGTTTTACTCAATTCTTAAAAAAAAAAGAAGGTAACAATCTTATTACATAGCTTCTTATTTAAGTTTTTTAAGAAGACCAATCCCTCCTAAGGTAATTATTAAAAACAATAAAATATAATCTACTATCTTAGCCAATGCGAAAAACTGCAATATTCCTAACAAAATTAAGACTAACAAGCTCATTCGGATGAAAAATTTATCCGTCAATCCTTCTTCTTTAGACTTATAAATATCTTTAATGATAAGGGCCACGAGCAGTGGCAGAAGGGTACTGGTAATTACTTGATAGGCCACTCCATTTTCTGGGTTTGAAAAAGAAAGGACAACGGCTTTTAATATATCCACTCCTAAGCCGTAGCCCACAAGCTGACCAATCACAAATAAAGCTATAAATAAGCCACTGATATTATGTTTTTTTCTAATAAGGACAAGGCTAATCAGAAGGATCCCTCCGATATAAGTGAGTGTACTGAATAAAAGATAATTGTTCAAGATGACCCTCCTAATAAATGAATCACAATTTTATCGCTCACCTTAATATACTAACAGTCCTTAATCATTTTGTCGATTCTTACTAAGCGATGATTTTCTTTGTATTTTTAAAATTAACCCTTAAAAACCCCGGCTTTTATCGATTAAAGCATATCCACCACTTGCATTGGTCGGTTTTTATTGAGATAATAGATAAAAGCTAATTTCTTAAATAAGAATAAAAGAGATTCTAAAATTTGCTTACTTTTTTAAGCAATAATCAAGGAGAAAAAATGAAGCCAAATTTAAATCGTGAAAAAGCTTATCGATTATTAAAAAAATATAATGACAGCGAGTCCTTAGTTAACCATGGCTTGGCTGTATCGGGAGTTATGGCTCATTTTGCCCAGCTCGAAGGAGAAGATCCTGACTATTGGGGGATCGTTGGCCTCCTCCATGATCTGGATTATGAAAAATACCCCGAGGACCATTGTGTCAAGGTCGTCGAAATTCTAGCCGAGAATGGCTATGACGAATCCTTTATTCGAAGTGTCGTTAGCCACGGCTATGGGATCTGCTCAGATGTCGAGCCCAGCCATCAAATGGAAAAAATTCTCTATGGAATTGATGAATTAGCCGGTCTGATCACGGCGTGCGCCTATATGCGCCCATCAAAAAGCGTCAATGACCTGGAATTAAAATCGGTGAAAAAGAAATTTAAAAGCCAAAACTTTGCCGCTGGTGTTAACCGCGATATTATCAAAAAAGGGGCTGAACTTTCGGGCTATTCCCTCGATCAATTAATTCAGGAAAGTATTTTGGGCATGCGCAAGGTCGCCGATGATATTGGTCTTGGCTAAACTGATCAATGGTCATCACAATCCCTTTCTTTTATTGATTCTTTCAATAAGAAGCTTGATCATGCAAGGAGCTAAGTAATCGTTTAATTTCTAAATATCGGGTAATCAATAAAGAAGAGATATTATTTTTTAATCGGATTAAGGAGATCTGCTTATTCCTTAAAGGTGTGATTCTAAATTCGATAAATCAAAAAAATATAAACGCTAAAAAGGAGACTAAGATGAGTATTATTTTTAAACGCCAAAGCATTCGTAAGTATTTAGATAAAGCCGTTGAACACGAAAAAATCGAGAGCCTCTTAAAGGCTGGCATGCAGGCCCCTTCAGCAACAAATCAGCAGCCCTGGGAGTTTTTAGTGGTCACCGACCGGGAGACATTAAGAAAACTTAGCAAAGCCACTGCTTATTCGAGCATGGTCGCCGATTGTGGGGTCGCCCTTGTCCTGATGGCAAGCCTAGAGGGCCTGCGATCACCTCGCTTCTGGCAGCAGGATATGGCCGCGGCCGCCCAAAACATCCTCCTTCATGCCACTGAACTTGACCTCGGTGGGGTCTGGATCGGGATTGCCCCCAATGAGAAATCGATGGCTTTTGTCAGTGATTTCTTTAAACTACCAAGGACCATCCAACCATTTTGTATTCTGTCAATCGGTTATCCCGACGAAAAAAGAACCTTTATTAGCCGCTATGATCCATCCCGGGTCCATTATAAGTAGTATTAGACTTAAGCCAAAAATACAGTGACAATGCAAGCCATAAAAATAGCGGCCATGGTGGCCGCTAAATCTTCTTTTACTCCTCTTTATTATTTTATCCGGCTGGCTTCGAATTCTTCTAAGGCCACATCAAGTGCTTCTTGGGCCTCTTTAAGGGCTTGATCATTAATCGTTTCTTCCGTGTATGGTTGATTATTCGCATCATTACCATCACGCACAGCCTCAGCCACCTCAATGGCCGCTAATAAATCCGCTTTAGCTTGAGCCGTAACCTGGCCCACTTCTGGTCCTACATTGGCATCATTACGAACACCATTCACTTGGTCAATTCGATGCTCTAGCGAAGAATAACTCCCTATTAAATAAGCCGTTATACCATAAGGATACTGGCCATCCGCCACCTGTAAAATACCTTGATATGATCTACGACCACCATTAACGTCAGCACAGCTTAATGACTTTATCTTCGAATACACCAATACACCGTCTGCTTCGATAGCCGCTCTAACATGGGCTGATTTTGCGGCTTCACTTTGAGCCTCCATTGGTATATAAATAGGCGTAATCCTATCAATATTTTCTAGATCCGTATGCCACTTGCCGGTAGTTGTCAACTCAATGGTTAATCTGGCCTCTGTCCCGGCCCTATGGGTGGTGGTTTCAGCCACCCGGACCAAATAAACACCATGTGCTAAACCGCCGATTGTATTATTCTCTCCATTCTCAGCCGTAATGGCAGACCAGGATTCATCCCCCTGGCGTTTATATTCTTGACCCGGGGCAACACCGGTAAGCTGGCCGTTATTAAGGACGGCTAGGCCATTCTCGGTAAAACCATCTGACTCTTTCGTACTAATTCCTTCTGGTCGGCCCGGCCCAGCCGCTTTTTCAATGGTGGCGGTTGTTTGCCCGGTAATCCTACCCGCTCTTTCTGAATTACTCACCTCAACATAAATACTCTTTCCAATGTCCCCTTCCACAAGGGTGTAGGTGCTGGCCTCGGTCGAAATAATTTCACCACCGTCATGTTTCCAGGTGTATGTCGTTACACCGCCCTCAAAATTACCACCGCTTACGCTCGCAGTAAGGGTTTGACCAAATGTAAATTCACCTGTAATTGAAACGCTTCCGGCTATCGGCTGTAAAGCTTGGCTTACCGGTAAACGTTCGCTTCTCTCAACGCCCCCACTTTTAACCGTAAGGGTATAGGCATTATCGGCAAAGCTTACCCTTGCTGACGATGCCCGTATGTCTTCTGGTTCAATGCTCGCCAAAACAGTATTCACCTGCTCTTGAACCCAGGCTGTTTTGCTATCCTGGTCTGTCTGATTGGCATAAGGAATTTTATATTCCCTATCCAAAATTAAACCAACAGCGTGATCAACTTTGGCACCATCGCTTATAACAATAACAAGTGGACCACTTGCTTCCCCCACGTAATGGGTGGCCGTCTCTTTAAAACGAACACAATAAGTACCCACTTCTAAACCTGTAACCGTGTCACCCGTAATGGCCGTCCACAAGTCACTATCATCTTTACAATACTCTTGTCCGGTACTAACACCCGTCAAGGCCCCGTCTGACCCATCGATTGTGGTTACATCGGTTGTACCAAGACCACTTGGGACGGCTGGGCCATCGGCTTTTTTAATTGCCTCTGTTGGTTCACTTATAATCGTCCCCGTCCCGGAGACCCCATCAGCAGATACAGCCACTTTAATGGTCTGGCCGATATCCGCCTGGGCTAAAGTATATGTTTCTCCATTAGCACCGTCAATCACGTTATCCCCCCGATACCAAAGATAGGTCGGTGTCCCGACATTCTCTAAGGCTGATATATCAGCAGTTAAGACACTTGCAAATTTTGTCTCTCCACTAATTGAAACGCTTCCTGTCATGCCCGGTGCTTTTGTCCTTGGAAATACGGCGGTTACTACATTAGAAGAAGCATCATTTGTTGTGCTTGCCCCCTCCACCGTAAAGAAATTTTCCGCCACACCGTCAAACGTATAACCATCTTTCGCCCTTAGCGTGATGGCTGCTCTGTAGTCTGTAAGCGGGGCAAAGACCCCACCCTCTGCAATTTCCGGCTCCCAAGTAATGGTCCCGGTATAGTGAGGTGTTTCTGTAACACCTGTTGATGGACTCTCTCCTAGCACCGGCTGGCTTACTCCAGCAATTGATGATTGATCAATTGTTTTTAAAACAGGATCCGTTGGTTCACTCCATATAATAACCGGATGCGCCGGTGTCGGATTAATCTCTTTCATTCCCGTTACCACAAGGCGAATGCTTGATCCAAGAAGGTCATCGGTGATAACAAAACGCTTCTTATTTGCCCCATCAATAGTAACGTATCCGCTTTCGTCACTCCTTTGCCATTGGTATGTCACACCCGGCCCGGCGGGGTCTAAATTGGCCGTTAAGGTTGACCCCACCAAAGCCTTACCACTAATGGTAACCCTAGTATTTTCCGGTAGGGGTTTTACGACAAAGGTGAGTTCGCTTGGCTTGTCAGAGGTCTTGTTAAGTGTCTCAGCCTCCCCTAGCGTCCGGGCATAACCCGCTGTCGCTTGGCTATCTTTAAACATAGATTCTGTATTACTTACACTCGTCATATCAAAAGACGATAAATCTAAGACTAACGCCTTGCTATATTCAAACATATTCCCCATCGTCGTTACCTTTGACGTATCAAAGGACGATAAATTGATGGTCGTTGCATGACTACCCCAAAACATCCCGCCCATATCCGTTACCTGTGAGGTATCGAAAGACGATAAATCTAATTCCAATGCACGACTTTCATAAAACATCTCACGCATGTCAGTCACTCGTGATGTATCAAAGGCCGATAGATTAAGCGACTTAGCCCAACTGCTATCAAACATACCGATCATGCTATCTACATTTGATGTATCAAAAGATCTTATATCTAATGTTTCAGCGATACTATGTGCAAACATATAATCCATTTTAGTTACCCTTGAGGTATCAAAAGAAGATAGATCAAGCTGCGATGGAGAACTAGCATAGAACATACGGCTCATATTCCCTACGCTTGATGTATCAAGCTCGCTGACATCCAAAGACACCGCCGTGCTATCTTTAAACATATATGTCATATCCGTAATGTTTTTATTGGTGCTCTTTACACCTTCAACCGATGTTTCTTCAAACATATTCGCATAACTCGTCACTGGAACACCCTTGATAACATGGGGAATCTCGACATATTTAGCGGGGCCGATATATTTAAAAGACCCATCTACGTCGCCACTAAAACTATCATCTCCAAGGGCCATATATTTTGATGTCTTCGGAAATACAACGGTCACTACCCCGGCCTCATGGCTTACGGATGTTGCTCCATCTACCCCAAAGAAATCGTTAGGTAAACCCTCCAAACTATAACCTTCTTTAACGGTTAACACAAGGGTTGCGGTGTACATTTCATTCATTCTAAAAATCTCATGGTTCGGTGACCAGCTAACGCTTCCACTATACTGATTATTTGGCGTAATTGCGGTAACCGGTCTTAGCCCTCTGGCTGGTACCGACAAACCACTAATATCAGGCTGGTCAACTAGCTTGTCGTACTTAATTTCTACGACGCTAGACCCATCTGGACTAATAACTGCTTGGTCAAAAGGCTTGGCGACAAAGCCATCATAAAGCTTTGCTTTAGCCGCAGTAGGAGATCCTGTTGTACCGGTTAGTGTTTCTGTTTCTACTAAGGCATAAACACTCCCGTTATAGTGATGATGTTCAACCTTATATTCTGTATCTGTGCTGGGTATATAGGTTGCGACTACTGTTTGATCTTGTCTAACATTGATATAACTCCCATCCCAACCATCAAAGCTATAACCCATTCGGACTGGATCAGCTGGGGCAGTGGCATCTTGACCATAATCAACATTTTCCACCTTTAATACTGTGTCATCATAATCAACAAATGTAACCGCATATTGATTAATGGTAAAGCTTAGCGTCACCGGATCACTTGGCGGATTAACCCCCTGGGCGGCAATACGCACATAAACGGTATAATTACCCATTAAATTAGGATGATTTGTCCCGTCATACTTAGTATATGACCCATCATCGACCTTAAACTCCATGGTCGTATCCAGACCAACTATTTTGTTTGTGTCATCATTTCCACTAACATCCGGCGGGCTTGGTTTTACCGCATCAATTACGGATACACTGGCACTAAGGGTTGCCTCACCAAGATCGTTTTTAGCAACGACCATTAGATAAGGGGTGTGGGCTGTTCCATCTTTAATTGAAAACGTATTATCTCTAACAAGAACATCGCCTAGGTTATCACCCCTTGTTTGGCCATCATCTGATGCGTAAATAACATAGCCAGTCACATTTGACACATCCGTCGGTGGTGTCCATGTTAAATTACCACCAATTGTTCCAGCTGCTGCGTCCGTATCGGTAAAAGATAGATCCCTTACTTTTACCTTTGGCACCGTCGGTGTCGCCTTTGTGGTGACCTCTAAAGAGGGGCTTTCGCTTGATGCTTTCCTAGTCGCTGTCTCTTTAATTCTTGCTATAAACGAGTAAGGCCTTTGTTCTTCTAAACCGGTAAAGACTTCAGCATCTTGCCAACTTTCACCACCGTCCTTGCTAAATTCATGCAAGGCATTAGCAACAAGTGTTACCGACCTATCGGTTTTACTTGCCATCACTGGTCGCTCAGGTGCAGCCGGTCCATCGGCTTTATCAATCACCCCTGTTGGCAAACTGATGATTGTCCCCATCCCGGAGACCCCATCAGCAGATACAGCCACTTTAATGGTCTGGCCGATATCCGCCTGGGCTAAAGTATATGTTTTATTTCTAGCACCATCAATCACACCAGCTCCCCGATACCAAACATAGGTCGGTGTCCCAGCGTGACGCAACGCTGACGTATCAGCTGTTAAGCTACTTGCAAATTTTGTCTCTCCGTTAATTGAAACGCTTCCTGTCATGTCAGGTGCGTCTGTTTTAGGGAAGACTGCTGTTACTATACCGGAAGAGGCGGCATTTGTTACTGACCTTGCACCTTCCACCGTAAAGAAATTTTCTTTCACACCGTCAAACGTATAGCCTGCTTTGGCTGTTAGCCTAACAGTTGCCCTATACATTGTAAGAGGGGCAAATTTTTCACCCTCTGCAGTTTCTGGATCCCAAGTAATGGTCCCTGTGTATTGGTCGTCTTCACTAATGGTCCTTGTTGGCTCTTGGCCTTTTACAGGAACGTTTACGCCTTCTATTGCCAAACTATCAATGATCTTATCATAATAAATTTTTACAAGGGTAGTCCCATCAGCATTAATTGTTGCTTGCTCAAAGGACTTGGCGACAAAACCATCATAAACCACGGGAGCCGCCACTGTTTGTTCCCCGGTTGTTCCTGTTAATTGGTCTTGGCCAGCCAATTCGTAAGTCTCACTGTCTGCATTATATTTATAATACTCAACCGTGTAGGCTGTATCCGTATTTGCCCTGTAGGTCGCGACGACGGTTTGATTTTCTGTCACATTGGTGTAGGACCCATCCCAAGCGGTAAAGGTATAACCGATTCGTGTGGGATCGGCTGGAGCGATGGCATCTTTACCATACTCCACCGTTTGTGGCTCGCCTATTAGTGCCCCCCCATAATCGATAAATTTAACCTCATATTTATTGATTGTAAAGATCAATTCCACCGGTTCACTTGGAGGATTAATCCCTTTTTTGGCAACGCGAACATAAACGGTGTAATTACCCATTAAATCGGGATGATTTGTCCCGTCATACTTAGTATATGACCCATCATCAATCTTAAACTCCATGGTCGTATCCAGACCAACTATTTTGTTTGTCTCATCGTTAGCACTAACAGTCGGCGGACTCGGTTTTACCGGCCGTGGTGGATCGGGTGCTGGTGGATCGGGCGTTGGTGCTGGTGGATCGGGCGTTGGTGCTGGTGGATCGGGTGTCGGTTCAGGCTCCGGTTCGGGTTCTGGCTCTGGCTCTGGTTCGGGCTCGGGTTCGGGTGGTACGATTACCGGTGGGGCAATGCCCGGGTCAACATCAACTTTTGCCGGTTCTTTCTCAAACTCGACCCCATCGGCTTTAATTTCGGCTTTTTCAATAACACCTTGGCCCTTCATCTTGGCGTCAGCCTTAATAACTGTTTTTTCGACCGTGGTCTCTTTGCCTAAATTAATTTCAGCTTTTGTTGCTTCTTTAGCTACATCAATGGTCTTAATAGTCGTTTTCCCCTTGGTCTCGACTTTAACGTCGGGAGCCTTAATGTCTAAGCTTTCAAAGGCCCCATCAAGGATGATGTCCTCACCACCGGCATCTTCCGAGACGATAACTTGCAAGCCTACGCTATTTCTAGCGACAATCCGCACCTTGCCGGTTGCCGTTTTTTCAACGGTGACCCTATTGTATTGGCCCCCATTAATATGGATACTATTTTGGCCGCCACCACGGATAAAGGTTTGACCTAAAACCTTTATTTGATTTAAGGTTACATCCCCATCACCGACTTCGGCGGCGATAATTAAATCTCCCGTGATGGTCAGGTTTTGCAAGACCACCCCATCAGCTTTGACGGTGACATCACTATCAATTTCATCACGACCGATTTCCGGCCCATAGGTCCCGGCTTGGTCATAGACCTGTCCTTCAGCACTTGGCTTTTGCTCTTTCTTAACAATTTTAACCTGTAATTCCTCAAGACGAAGAGATGAGCCGGTCGTCCCAAGTTCGTCCCCATCTTTGACCCAGGCCCAGGAATCAGGTGAGCCGTCAACCACCGGGATATCGCCAACATTTTGAACATGGCCCCGATAATGGACTTCATAGTCGGGCAGGTTGATTAAATTAATTTTAATCGATTCAACCCGCAGGCTCTGGCCCTTGCTTCCAGCAAAGTCGCCATCAGTAACCGGGTCAATCCAGCCCTTGTTTTGGACATGGACCTGGTAGTTAATGCCGGCATCTTGGGGGACATCGCCTGTTAACTTAATCCAAAAGCCCTCAACTCGCAGACTCTGGCCCCTGGTTCCTAAGGGATCAGGGCCCTCAACCCATTCCTTTTCATCAAGTGGCCAGTCGCCTTTATTCTGGATATGGCCGCGATAAGAAACCCCAAGTTCAGCTTCTAACTTGCTTTTTTCTGATTTACTAAATAATCCCTTAAATAAATCACCGCCTGCTTGTTTTTCGGCTGCCAGAACACTGGCTGAGCAAGCGATCGAAAGAAGCACTAATAATGATAAGATCCGTCCTATATTTTTTTTCATTTTTTTCCTTTCAATTTAAACTAAAATCCAACGATTGTATAATTAGTTTATCATGTTACGGCCAGTCTCTCAATCACTGTTCACGAGTAATTCTTTCTTTTCGCACCCTTTTCGCTAAGCAGTTCTTGCACTTAGCCGTTTTTATTGAGATAATAGGGATATCTTATTTTATAGACCTTTGGATGATAAACAAAGACAAGGAGACACAATGAGACCACCCTTAGCTTGTGAAAAGGCTTATCACTTATTAAAAAAATATATTGACCGTCAATCTCAACCATGGCTTAGCTCTATCCGCGGTTTTGGCAGGCACAAGAATGATTAATCTTCCTGATTACTTGATTAAAATTTTTGACCGCCTTGAATCAAATGGCTTTAAGGCTTACTTAGTTGGAGGCTGTGTCCGTGATTCTTTGCTTGGTAAAAAAGCCATCGATTTTGATTTAAGCAGTGGTGCTAGCCCTGAAGAGATTATTGGCATTTTTAACGATTATTCCGTCATTAAAACGGGCATTGACCATGGGACAGTCACCATTATTGCCGACTCCCATCCGATTGAAATAACCACCCACCGGATCGAGGGCCCTTATTCTGATTCACGTCGTCCCGATTCAGTAAGCTATTCAACAAAAATAGACGATGATTTAGGCCGACGAGACTTTACCATCAATGCCATCGCCTATCATCCCCAAACAAAGATGATCATCGATCCCTATGGTGGCCAAGCTGATTTAGGCAAGCAGATCATTCGTGCAGTGGGCGATCCCCAAGTCCGCTTTAATGAGGATGCCCTTCGCATCCTTAGGGGACTTCGATTTCAATCTGTCCTTGGCTTTGACATTGAAGAAACAACCTTTAAGGCCATGAAGGATGCCTCTGCCAAACTTAAAAAGATCTCAGTGGAGCGCATCGCCAAAGAGATGAATGCCCTCCTCTGCGGTAAAAATGTTCAGGAAACCTTAATTCAAGGAATTGGTATTATCGGTGTCTTTATTCCCGAACTTATGCCAACCATCGCTTTTGATCAAAAAAATCCCTACCATTGCCATGACCTGCTCACCCATATCGCCATTACGGTGGCAGCGGTAAAGGCTTGCATTAATCTTCGCTGGACCATGGTCTTACACGATTTAGGAAAACCCAGCACTTTTTCGATCGACGAAAAAGGGATCGGCCACTTCTATGGTCATTCCCAAAAATCAGTAGAAATGGCCCAAGTTGTTTTAAATCGCCTAAAACTTCCAAAAGAAAGAATTAAAACTATTCTCCTCTTGATTAAATACCATGACACCCCCATTGAGGCCAGTCAAAAAAGTATTAAACGCTGGTTAAATAGGCTGGGCCAATCGACCTTTTGCGACCTTTTAGAAGTCAAAAAAGCCGATTGCTTGGGCCAAGACCCTCACTTTCACTGGCGTCTTGAGCAGCTGGCAAATTTACAAGCATTAGTCGATCAAGTCCTTAAAGAAGATGCCTGTTTTTCCCTAAAAGATCTGGCCATCAATGGCCATGATTTAATTAAGGTCGGTCTTAGGCCTGGCCCTAAAATCGGCCAAATGCTTAAGCACTTGCTGGAACTGGTGATTGACCAAAAAATTACCAATGATAAAAATACCCTACTCGCTTACGTTAGAAAGGAAATTAGCCAAAATGTTAATTGATAGCCACGCCCATCTTGATGATAAAAAATTTGATGCCGACCGCCAAGCTGTTCTCGACCGAGCCCAAGCCGCTGGCCTTGAATGTATTATTAACCCCGGGGCCGACGAGGCCTCTAGTCGTGCTGCCATTAAACTAAGTGAAAAGCACCCCATGGTCTACGCCGCCGTGGGTATTCATCCCCATGATGCCAAGCATTATGATTTTATAAAGCACCCAGACCTCTTTAGGTCTTGGGCTGCCAAGGATAAGGTCCTTGCCATCGGAGAAATTGGCCTCGATTACTACTACGACCACTCCCCGAGAGAGCTGCAAAAAAAAGTCTTTATTGACCAAATCGCCATTGCCAAGGAAAGACGGCTCCCAATTATTATCCATAACCGGGACTCGATGGCCGATATGCAAGCCATTTTGCAAGAGCATTTTTCTAAAGAATTTGGCGGGGTTATGCATAGTTATAGCGGTTCTGTCGAAATGGCAGAAATTTTCTTAGACATGGGCTTTTATTTATCAGCCGGTGGACCCTTGACCTTTAAAAACGCCCGAAAACTGCCTCAGGTCATTGAGATGATCCCCCTTGATCGGCTGCTTATTGAAACCGACAGCCCTTATCTTACCCCCACCCCCCATCGGGGCAAGCGAAATGAACCGGCTAATGTCTATTATGTCGCTAAAGAAATAGCCCGAATCCGCAAACTAGACCTAGAGGAAATTGCCACCATTACCACTGCCAATGCTAAACGGCTCTTTAATTTACCCTAAAAGAGACCTATCTCATTATTATTATAAAAAAGTGTTTGACTATTGGGATTTTAAAGCTTATAATAAATGCCATAGAATTTTACTCAGCTGGCCAATCAGACATTGGCCCAAAAATGGAGATTATCATGGAAATAATGACCAGCAACTTTAATTTATATTATTATCGCAGCGTCCAAAGCACAGGCTTTGGTTATTTTGCGTACAATAAATTAAAATCCTTTGAAGTTGCTATTCCATCTACTCTTTATCAATACCCTTGAGTATTTTTTAAAGTTGATTGAAGAGACTTCCTAGGAAGTCTCTTTTTTTATTGCAATCTTCAGTGCACGGGAGATGCTAATGATGAATTTGACGAAATTGCATTCAAAAACGGAGGAAAAAAATGATTATCGTTGTTAAAGCAAATACGCCTGAAGAAGATGTTCAAAAACTGATCAAAATGATCGAAAGCCATGATTTAAGAGTCAACTACTCTAAAGGCCTTGACCGGACCGTCATTGGCTTAATTGGCGACACGGCCACAGCCGACGTTGAAAATATTCTATCCAATCGAATTGTCGATAAGGTCCTACGGGTTCAAGAACCCTATAAAAAAGCCAACCGCTTGTTTCATCCCGACGACACCTTGGTTAGTGTCGCCGGACGAACAATTGGAGAAGGCAGTATCAATATTATTGCTGGTCCCTGTTCAGTCGAGAGTGAAGACCAAGTGGTTAATATTGCCAAAAGCATTAAAAAATCGGGTGCCACTTTTTTAAGGGGTGGGGCCTTTAAACCGCGGACCTCCCCTTACGCTTTTCAGGGGCTGGGTTACCAAGGCCTTGACCTATTAAAAATTGCCAGAAAAGAAACGGGACTGCCAATTGTCAGTGAACTTATGTCCTTAGAACAACTACCGGCCTTTGAAGACATTGATATCATCCAAGTTGGAGCCCGAAATATGCAAAATTTTACCCTCCTCCGAGAATTAGGAAAAATTGATAAGCCAATTCTTTTAAAACGTGGCATGTCCTCAACCATCACGGAATTTTTAATGTCGGCTGAATACATTATGAAAGAGGGTAATGACCAAATCATCCTTTGTGAACGGGGAATTAGAACCTTTGAAACAGCAACTCGAAACACCCTTGACTTAAGCTGTGTCCCCGTCTTAAAACGAAAAAGTCACCTGCCCATAATCATTGATCCGAGTCATGCTACCGGTCTGTCTTGGACGGTCGAAGCCTTGACCAAGGCCGCCATTGCCGTTGGGGCTGATGGGGTGATGATTGAAGTCCATAATAATCCCGAATGCGCCCTTTGTGATGGTGAGCAATCAATTACCCCAATGGATTTTGAACGGATCATGGGAACGATCAAAAAATATGCCGCTATCGAAGACAAGGATATCGGATGAAGAAACGAGCAGATTTAAGCGTTTGTTTTATTGGCCTGGGCTTAATGGGGGCTGCCCTAGCCATGGGACTAAGAAAGCTTGGCTTTAAAAAGATTGTCGCCTATGATATCAATAAAGAAGTGGTCGACCAGGCCTTAGCCGATGGGGTAATCGATGAGGGCACTTGGGAATCGCTTAAATTACAAGACTTTCTCTCTCAATCTGATTTAATTTATATTTGTGTGACTCCTAAAAATGCCTTGGCCTTTATGGCCTTATATATGGAAGACCTTAAAGCAGGAGCCCTAGTCACTGACATTAGTGGGGTCAAAGAGGTCATTTTTAAAAAGCTTGGCAAACTCCTTCGCAAGGACGTTGATTTTATTCCTGGCCATCCCATGGCTGGTAGCGAAAAAGAAGGCTATGGCCATGCCACTGATCAAATCTTTAAAAATCGAAATTATATCCTAACCCCACTTGCCAGTAATGATCCTGATAATATTGCCTTTTTAAAAGATATTATCTATGATTTGGGTTTTAACCATATTGTTGAGACGACCTGTGCCATCCATGATCAAAAAATCGCCTTTACCTCCCAGCTTTGCCATGTCATTGCTTCGGCCCTGGTTGATTGTGAAGACGATCTTGGTATCACCGATTTTGAAGGCGGTAGTTTTGGCGATTTAACCCGAATAGCCATGATTAATGCCCCCATGTGGAGTGAATTATTTCTCTGCAATCAAAAAAACCTAATTGCTCAAATCGAAAAATTTGAAAAGAGTCTCGATGACCTAAAGACTTTAATTGGCGGTGATCACGAAGAATTATTGATTGACCGTTTAAATTTAGTCCGAAAAAAAAGAATTGCCATGGGTGATATTCGTCAGAAAAAAATTAAAAAAGAATGATAAAGATTAAAGTTTCTTAAAATAAAGCTTTCCACCTTGACTTTCCGGCCATAGAGCGTATACTCTAAGGTATCAAAAATAAACATTGTAAATTCTTTGTTTATAGTCGAAAGGAAGTAAACTAAAATCTTCATGAAAGTAAATAATTTACCACCGATCGGTATGCGAAACATCAAAACAGCCTTATCAGTCTTTGTTTGTGTGGTGGTCTTTGGCTTAATGGGTCCAGACTTTAATCCCTTATTCGCTTCAATTGCGGCCGTGATTTCCATGGGATCAAGTATTGAGGATTCAGTCGAAACCGGCTGGAATCGAATTTTAGGAACCCTACTTGGTGGTCTTGTCGGCTTTTTAGGGATCTTTATTTGCAATTTGATTCCCTTTGCCCAAATATACATAATCCTTATTCCTATCGGGGTCATTGGCATTATTTATTTATTTAACCATAGCCATCGCTCTGGTGCCATCGTTATTGGTTGTGTCATGTATATCTCTGTAATGATCACTTATCCCCAAGAATTAGGCAGTTATTTAATTGCTATCATCCGTCTATTAGAAACTGGCTTTGGCATTATCGTTGCCATCCTGATCAATGGCCTGATTAAAGTTCCAGATCAATCAAAAGAAGAAGCAACGGAAACTATCAAAGCGATAAAAAAAATAAAGGTAAAAGAAACCAAGATCGCACCTAAGAAAAAAACCCTTCCTCATTATGTTAGCATGCTCTTTAAATAAACATAAATGCCTTAAAAAATACCTAAAAAAGCTGTTTGCAATTGCAAACAGCTTTTTTTAGGTTCGGATCACATTCATAACTATTAGATACTGCTGGGTCACGCTCTCGATCAAATTGATAAGATCGTCTATTACTTGGACCTGATCGCGTTTCATAATTAGGCTATCGGCAATCAGTAAGGCCAAACGTCTGGCATCATTTCTATTGGAAAGATCTAAAAGTACATCAAAATCGGGCAATGAAACATAACTCGATACCCGACTAACAATCTGACAACCGGCAAAACCACAAGCCTCTTTTAAATGCATCTCTAAAAGATGGTCTCGATACTCAAAATAATCCCGATAAGTCGCTTTGGCATCTTTCTCCCAAGCGGCTGTAAAAACGCGGACATATTCTTGATAAATTCCACTGATATAAGCTAATATTTCTTGCCGGTAATTCTTTCTAGATTCCTGACTGCCTTCTTGGTGGTAATGCCAAGCGATATATTCATAAATTAAATTTCCGAACAGGTAGCCAGCATCAGCAGAAGCCGGCCCCATAAAGGGGTATTCCATATCGATAATCTTCATCTCTGTTTGATCAATCATAATATTCGAGGTATGTAAATCGCCATGGACCAAGCATTCGCTTTTTCGCATAAAAATGCCCCGAAGTTTTAATAATTCAACCCGAATTTCTCGTTTTTCCCAAAATAAATCGCTCATGATCCGGTGACTAGGATCAGGATCAGCCATTTTTGGAAGATCCGCTTCTTCCATAAAGGAATCCCGCAAAAATAAGATACTTTCCATAATCCGGCGCATCTCAGGATTCATAAATTTAACTTCAAGGGCTTTGTGGGCGATCTGGTCTAAATAAATCTCAGAAGTGTAAAAATTGGACTTCGCCAAAAATTCCCCCATCTGCTTGGCAAATAAGGGAAAGGATTTTCCCTTAGTGAGTTCAAAACGCATAATTTTAAGGCGACCACAATCTTCATAAATAAAAAGATTATTTTCCCGGTCGGTATGGTACATCTTAGGCAAATATTCGGGCGTAATGGCTTCTCTTAGTTTAATAATCTCTGCTTCGGTTTGATTACGCTTTGTTGTCAGCGGCGCACTTTCGCCAAAGATTTTAAGATAAGGTTTAGCCTGCTTTAAAATTACCGATTTTCCTGTTTGGTCCCAAAGCCGGTAAAGGTGGTTGACAAAGCCATCCCCATCATCTTCACCAGCCCCAATTTCATAAACCTCTAATTGGGCTTGAGCTGGAAAAATAGTGGTGTGCTTTTTAATGTATTCGATTGCTGTCTGGGGTGTTAAATTTTTATAAGCCATCCTTGTCCTCTCAGGTCTGTCTTTCATAAGCCTCATTCTATCACTGTCATAGGGTTAATAAAAGGCAAAATCTTTCCTGGACTTGAGAAAAATTTGTAAAAAGATTGATTTCTTAGCCCTTTAAGCGACCAAAGCCATCAAACTTTTCTTTACGGGTCAAGAGAAGGCTAAAGTGAATACTAAAATAGCGAACAATTAAAATGGCTGCCATAATCACAATTTGATAAACAATGGCCGTCATTGGCATGGCCCCGCCTAATATTTGCCCGGTCATCATCCCCGGTAATGAAACCAGTCCCACCGTTTCGGTGGTGGCAATAATTGGATTTAAAGAGCCGACCACTGCCTCCTTATACCAAGGCAAGCTAGCCTCCCATTGATTGGCCGAAAGGCTTAAGCGATAATAATACTCGCCTTCATTTTTTTTAATACCCTGATAAAAAGTATTAATACCAATAATATTGCCACTTAAGGTATTGCCCAAGAGCATGCCCATCAAGGGGATATAATATTGAGCATCAAAGATGTTGTCAAGGCCAATGACAAATTGATTGATAAAAAGAAGCATCAGGATATTGGGTATGCCAAAGCCGATCAAGATTGGTAAAAGCTGGGTCTTTAAGTTAAGCTGGCAGGTTTTAGCCGTCGTAATGGCTGCTACGGTAATCATAAAAAAAACATAGGCTGTACTCATCCAAAGGCGGTTAAACAAAAAAATATATTGGAGGAAGAAGCCGACTAAAATAAGCTGAATGGTCATTCTAAAAAGGGCATAAAGAATCCGGCTATTTAGGCGAATTCTCATTTTATAGTTAATGACTAAAATTATACTAATAAATATCAATAAATAAAAAGGCGTATAAAAAGCAATATCTTGAGCCCCCACTACCATCTCACCTCTTTCAATCCCTGGTCTTTAAA